>DATGSL010000268.1:0-18358 GCA_035302665.1 Opitutales bacterium
GCAAGAAGAACCCGCAATTCCTCGATCAGTTTCAATTTATTCGGATGCTGCGAACCGTTGCGATCGATCACCGCTAGCAAATCGTTCCGGGAAACGTCCTTCTTCGTCGCGAACAAACTCTTGCATTCGTCGAGAATCGCCTGCTGTTGAATCGCAAGGAATTCGACGATCGCCACCGCCTGCCCATTATCATTGGAAAGAACCCGTCCCTGCTTTTGCTCGAGGGCTTTCGATTTATCGAGCGTCAATAAAGTAAAATCCGCCTGCTGCCGGATATGTCCATCGACAAGAGCCTCAATCGCTTCCTTTTCGAGATATTTGTCGCCCGGAATGACGAGCACTGGACCGCTATGATCGAGCCGATCAAGCGCCGCAGCGGCGGTTTTAGCGGCATGTCCACTTCCCCAAAGCTCCGATTGAAAGGCAAAGGTCACTTCCGGATGCTCGCTCGCCACGACATTCATCACCTGTTCGGCCCGGGAATTGACGACGATCAGGAATTTCCGGAAACGAATTTTCTTAAAGGTGGAAATGATTCGGTTGATCGCGGGAATTCCGTCGATCTCGTGATTGACTTTCGCCAAATCGATCCGGCCCATTCGCGAGCCTCGACCAGCGGCGAGAATCACGACCATCGTCTGCGCCGACAGCCCTTTTCGACTTCGATCGACAGCCGCGCCGGTTGCCGCGATCCAACGAGGTTTTAAGGTAGATCCTGGAATCATTTTATAAATGGACTCAAATGGGTGTAACTAACTGAATCTCACGAACTTCTTGCTTTTCGAGCTAGAATGTTCCAAATCGCGAGGCAAAAATATCGGAGATCGGTGCGAATCGGCGCTTTCTCCCAGGCATTGAGATAAACGCGTTCAGACTCGACGATTTCCTCGAGAGTTTGCGGCAAATCCACGTAGAAAGGAGGCAGCAATCCAGGCCGATACCGTCTCCGGATTTTCTGAAAATCCTCCGGATAAAGACTGAAATAATGCGGACTCAACGGTCGAACTCCGACCAGCTTCATTTCCCCCCGAAGCAGATTCACGACCATCGGCAATTCATCAAGCCAGAGGCGTCGGAAACATTTTCCCCAAGCCGGAATCCGAAAATCGTTTCTGAACTTTCCGCCTGCCTGAAGAGCATTCAACCGATAGACATATTCCTGCAAAAACTCGGAATACGGATGCATCGTTCGCAACTTATAAACCGTAAAAAGTTCCTCCCCGCGCCCGACCCGACGCAATCCGCAAAACGGACCGTAAGTCGGATCTTTGACAACAACCGCCTGGTGCTTCTTCCGCACAATAAAGTAAATCAATTCCCGAAGTTCGCGGTGCTCGACAATTTCAAAACCGCATGAAACCAGACGTCCGAGGGTTTCCGCCTCCGAGATCGGACGACTCCGACCTTTCGTGCAGCCGAAATAGAAACGGTTTACAAACGGAAGTTTCGGCCAGACCCGATGGATAGCGACGTCGGCCAAGTAAATCAATTGTCCCGCCACTCCCGGATATTTTCGCAAAATCCGCCGCCGCCGTTGCTGATTGTTCTCAATGCATCCGACAAAAAGACCGCCGGTTTTCAATCGCGAATTAACGGCCCGAAAGAACTTGTTGATCCAACGGGAATTGTTGATTTTCTGCAAAACACCGATTGCATCCCAATCGGACGACAAAGCCTCCAACGGTTCCCGGCGAATGCTCCCGATCAATCGAACGCGACGCGCATCGGGCGGAAGATGTCCCAGAAAAAAATCTTCGAGCTCCGGATTCGCCTCCTTCCTTCTCCGAAAAAGCTCCTCATCATCTGCTTCAAAAAGAAACGGTTTTTCCCATTCCGATATCGACGGAAATTCATCAAATTCCTTTACCTGTCTTCTGATAAATGAATTCGGCCTCCATCGAAGACGTTCCCGCAATCGGCGGGGGCGCCGGGGCATCGGACCTGCTGTTCCGGGAACCATTAAAAAATCGTCCACCATTTATTCCTCCTCGTTTTTTGGACTCTGTAACTATTACGAAAGCTAAAGCAGTTGTTTTCTTACGGTTTCAAAACATTGACTCCATCATTCAATAACAGGCAGCTGTTTTAATTCCCCGCCCGTCGGAGATTTTTCTTCGGGAGTTTCATCGAAAGCCGTGACACTTTGCGGATAATTCTGAAGAAATCGGACCAGATACGTCGCCAGATCTACCTTCTCATCGAGCATCGCTTCGCGCCGCCGCGCCCACTCTTTCTTAATCTCCCGATTCGCATATTTCTCAACCAATCGAAAAAGTCGTTTCGGTTCACCGGTCGCGATCCCGTAGGTAAGCCCGTAACGGTTTTCAAGCTCGTTAAGGTAACTGATTTCCTGAACAAAATCGTTGAACCGAAGAGAAGGAGTTCCCAAAACGGCAGCTTCAGCAGCCATGGTTTGACTGTCGCCGACATACAAAGTCGCAAAAGCCAGAGCATGATGAATTTTCGATGCGTCGAGCGAGATTCTGTACTTCTCGAACTCCGGCTCCAACTTCCGTTCCGAAGTGATGTAAACCGTTCCTTTTGAAGCCAATAATTCGATCAAATCGCGCGCTGTTTTTCCCGCAATTCCTTTCCGTCCGTTGTCATGGTGGGCACTCAACTGAGCAAACCGAACAATGAAATACGGTTCATCCGAACGGTGAAATTCTTCCACCACCTCCCGATCGGGCTTGAAAAAATTCGGATGCAGATAAGCGAGTTCATGATAACTCTCGTAAAAAACCGTCTTATAGGCCCATCTCCCCATTCTACAACAACCGGGTGCCAAAATATGATTGCAGAATGGATAAGCCAGGTTGGCAAAAAGCGGCACGACATCGGCATCGTCCTCGTTGACAACGATCGAGCGGATTCCAAGAAGCCGCCCGACATGACCGATCTCGGCGGACGTGCCGATCATCAAATCGGGGCGGTTCCTGATCGCCTCCCGAAAAATCGCCCGCTGGCGACCGATCATCGCCCCGACCATTCCGAAAATGTTTTCCGACCGCAGCCGAGGCGAAACATTCTGGAATTCCCAACCTTCCTCCCGAAGAAGTTCCTCCAGAACATCTTTTTTCCGGGCGAGTATCGAAACCTCGTGACCGTTTTCGCGCATACGGCGAATCACGAAACGGAAGAGGTGAAAATGAGCGGGGTGACCAAGATAAACCAGCAGCTTCATTGCCTTTTTGATTTCGATTTTAAAGCTTCACGAAGACAAACGAGTGCAAGCAGCATCCATGCCTGACTCCAGCGCATATAGGGAATTCTATTCATGAACTTCGGGAAACTTTGGTAATAAAAGTAACCGCGCTCATCGAACATCGTCTCAATCGTCCACTGGGCAATGGTTTGCGCGTGCGCGAGCCATTTAGAATTTCTTTTCGATAAACGCGAAAAAGTTAAAATTCCCTGTGCCTGATTGTGAATTTCTGTCGGCCATTCCCGAGGCAAGCGCCATTTTCCACGGCCATTTGCAAAAAAATGCTCGCGCCAGAAAAATTCAGCTCCTTTTTCCAACGCTTTCGTCGATCGCCGATAGCTGCAATCGAGATGACCGAGCACCGCATCGATCGAATCGAGAATAAATCCCTGATGAAAATCGATCTGCGTCCGCTCCTTTCCAATCGCCCGCTCGAGACTATAATTCCAGCGTCCGTCCCGTTTTTGATGAGCCAATGTGAAATCGAGCGCCCGACGCGCCAATCCCGCACAATCCCCACCTACTTCCAGCCGCGCGCCGAGTGCGAGAATTTCAGCTGCCAACATGTTTGCGTTGTAACAACAATCGCGTTCCAAATGCGTATAACTGAAACAAAGTCCATCGCGCGTTCGGGTCTGATGAAGATCTTGTAAAACATAATCGCAGGCCGAAGAAATCGCCTCCCGCGCCCGCTCATCCTCAAAAACCCGGTAATAATCCCAGATCCCTTTAACAACAAAAGAAGTGACAACCACCGATGGCGTTCCCGCCGAAACCTTTTTTTTCGGATTCACCCAATCGAACGGATATCCCCAACAACTTCCCGCATAACCGGACGATTGGTTTTCCAAAAGCCACTCGAAGAGATCGGTCGCCACAATCGCAGCTGCCCGATCTCCATGCTCGGCCAGCTTACTATAAGAAGACAAAAACAAGCCGATCGCCTTTGCATTTCGCCGCTTCGGAATTCCCATCAGCGGACGCAAATTGACCGGATTCCGCTTATGAATCTGCGTAACAACCGCTTGTCCCCATTTTCCAACCAAACCAAACGGAAACCAACCGGTCAGTGCATCGTAATGATCGTATCCTTCAAAGCGCTCCCGCTCGACGTAACGTCGCAACCGCTCCACAGTCGGATCGAGGTAGTCGCCGATAAAGCGCTCGACGCTCATTTCGTATTGAGATACCGGGCTCGGTTTCAATAAATCGACCGACCGTCCCGATAGCTCGGCTTTTTCCGTTCGTTGATTGGACAGAAAAGGGCTCATTGTCCGCCCTCCCTTTCCATCGCTTTTCCGTCGAACGGGAAAAATCCGGACATCCACGATCCCTCCGATTCCTCCTCTGCGAATGGAACAACTACCTTTTCCCAGATCGCCTGAAGGCGTTTCGCAACAACGGAAGCACGGAAGTTTTTTCTCGCATATTCGAAATTGAAAACACCGATTTTCGACCGAAGCTCCCGGTCCTCGACCAGTTTTTCCAACCGCGCCGCCATTTCTTCCGCATCGGCTCCGGCGAGGCGGATTCCCATTTTCCCATCCTCAAAAAACTCCGCCAGACCGCCAACCGGAGTCGTCACGACCGGAAGTCCGAAAGCCATCGCCTCAAGAACGGAATTCGGCATTCCTTCACCATGCGTTGATGGAAAAAGATAAATATCGGCCGCATTTAAAACAGCCGCTTTTCGATCACCATCGAGATATCCGGCGAACTCCACATCAGGGATCTTGCGCTTCCGCATCCATTCCTCCGCCGATTTTCGTTCCGTTCCTTCCCCAACAACCGTCAGACGCGTTCGCAGTCCTTTTTGCGAAAGGATTTCCTGCGCGCCGAGTGCCGCATAGATTCCTTTTCCCTTTTCAATCCGGGCGAGAAAAAGGAGATGGCACCAGCCCGATTCTTTTTGCGACGGAACAACCTGTTTTAGAAGCTCCTCGGAAACCGTCGTTGTTTCGATCCAGATCGGCGCGGAACACCCCCAAGTCCGGAGTTTTTCCTTAAACTCGGCCGACAACACAATCAATCCATCCGCACTTCCAAAAATGAAGCGAAAGAGCGATCTCCAGCGGCGATCGATTCCTTTTTCAGCTGCCCGGCTCCAACCGCGGAAGAAAACAACGACTTTTCTTTTCCGAACTTTTGCAAGAAGAAGATGAACACCATCCCGTAACAATCCGGCACGACCGAGCGAGGGATTGAGATTCACCAGATCAAAATTCGGAACCTCACGCCAAAACCGCCAATAATCACTGAAAAGGCGCCTGAAATCATCGAAGCGGCCGCGCCGATCCTTGCGCTTTCCGATTGTGAAATAAACAACCTCTTCGGCCAGATAGGGCCGAAGCGACCGGTAATAATGCGCGATTCCACCGCGCCCGTGCGGATTCTCAATATCCTTGAGGGTAACGAGTATTTTCATAAGGGGTAGCTTTCTTAACCAACATCAACTCTCTCCATATCAGGAGTTTCGATCTCTTCAGTTTCTTCGGACGGAACATGCAACTCCTCGACATAAGCGAGAAGCGCTCCCCACAAAGTGAAGAGGATCGCGAGTGATGAGATGACATAATATTGTCCCGAAAAAGAGATAATGAAATAAGCAGCAGTCAGCCCGATGAAGACCGCTGAAACTTCACGGAGAATATATAGATTCGGTATCAACGGCATCCGCCGCCAGAAATCGAGCCACAGCGCCGGAATAATTGAAAAATAAAGCACAAAACCGACCAATCCGCCTCCGAGAAAATAGGTCGCATAATCGGTGTGCAGATCGCGGAAATCGCGGGTAACTTCAACGTAATTGAAAAGCTCCTGCCCAAAAAGTGCGTGTTTAATATCCCCATCGCGCAAAACTTTCAGACTATTTTCGAGCTCCTGAACTCTCCCCATCTCATTGGGCGCCTCGGTCTCCATCGTGCGGTGCTCCATGACCGCATGCACATGATCGATATAAAGAGGCATCGTAACAATTCCCAGGAACACAGCACAACCAACTCCAGCTACAACCCGGGCTTTTTTGGCTGTCAGAATCGCGTAAATCACTCCTCCGGCCAAAAACCCGAGGATAGCTCCCCGGCGCGCGATCAACACCAGCGGGAAAAGCGATAAAAGAAAAAGCACCCCTTCCCACCAATGCAATTTGAACGGTCTCCCTCGAAAAAATCCGGCCAACGGCAAGAATAACAGGAAATAGGCGATCAAATAAGTTTGCTGAATGTTTCCCGCACCCGGATTGAGCCCATCTTCCGCATAGGGATTGACTCCGATCCCAAAGATCTGCGCGAGCCCGAAACTGAAAATAAAAAGCGCCAGCGAAATCTCGACCAAGGCAATCAGTCTGCGCCTCGCTTCCTCGCCCCGCAGGTAATTATAGGCGAGCACAAACATCAGCAAACTGATCGCAACTTTCACCAATATATCGAATGTCCGGAGAAGATTGGACGAAAAAGTGGCCATGATCACAAAGTAGATCAGGCAAATGAAAATCATCGCTCCGGCCCAGGTCAGGCGAACCCGGTCGATCATCAGCAAAGGGATCAAACCGATCATCAAAAGCGCCCGGATCGTCCCGACGTGCATCACGCTCGACGAAAAAACTCCGCTCGTTAGCGAAACAAGGACGTTCAGAAAAAAAATGAAAAGAACGAGATCGGAGCGCTTAAAGTTCACCTTCAAATCGGTTGATCGATTTTGAAATATCGGACGGAAAAGCCGCTGAGTTTTCAGATATCGTGAAATCCTTAACCCTGAAAAGCCGCCGATAAAGTTTTTGATAACGTTGATCGATTTTTTCGTTCGAGAAATGCTCGATCACCTTGAGCCGCGCAGATTTTCCGACAACTCCCGGCTCCTTTGATTCACGTTCGAGCGCGTTCAAGATCGTTCTCGCAAGCGTCGGAGCGTCTTCCTTTTCCACGATATAGCCATTTTTGCCCGGATCGATAATCGTCGCTGTTGTTCCGGAAAGTGCCGACGCAACCGCCGGAACTCCCGAAGCCATCGCCTCAACCAGGACATTCGGAAATCCTTCCTTGCGAGAGGGAAGAACAAAAAGATCGGCCGCCCGCATATAATCCGACACTTCTTGGGAACGGCCTTTCAAAAAAATCCGATCCCGAAAAAGCGGAACCTGCTGGAGCTCCTTAATTCTGCTCTGCCAAAATTTTCCATCGGCATTCTCGTAAACCGGACCGACCAATACCAAAGCGGTCTCCGGTCGCTCCGCTGCGATTTCCTCAAAAGCCTCAAGCAAAAGATCGATTCCCTTCCGAACCAAAATCCCGCCTACAAAGAGGATCAGCGTTTGATCCTCGGGAAGATCGAGTTTCTGGCGGATTCTTTTTTTCTCCTGAAGGTCGACCGGCGAGAAATGCCCGGTGTCAACGGCACGCGGAATCAGAGCGAGCTTTTTTTCGGGAAAACCGGCGCGCAGGCAAACATCGCGGATCGCGGGCGAAAGACAGACGATCGCATGGGCCATCCGAAACTGAATCATCTTGCGCTCGTGCAGAATCGGCGCTCGGTTGTGGGAAACCGAATCGGGACAATCCCCGCCAAGCAGCGTAATTTCGACAACAAGCCTTTTCCCAATAACCTTCGCCATCAAGGAAGCGAAAAACGAAAGCCAGGTCGGCGAAAAACAGTGAACGATTGAAAACTCCCGACGTCTGCGGAAAATGACGAGAGCCGTTGAACAAAATTGATAAAAATTTTCAGCCAAAAGCGAGATTCCGATTTTCCTCTTCCGATTCTCAGAAATTCGCCCGACCCGAACCGTATCCTTCCGCAAGATCTCCATCAGGTTTTCGTCACCGAGATCCCAATCATCGCTCGGCTTCGCTGCAGCCGTCAGCAAAAACGCGAATTCCCCTTCCCTCTTCAAACGCGCCGCATATTTCAAAGCCGAAAATCCGGCACCCGAATGAACCGGAGGAACCAGCGCCGCTACGATCAATGCTTTTGGTGGAGCAATTGGACTCATTTAAAATCAGACCTGATGCGGCAGCGGATCCGTCGCCGAAAGCGATTCACTCGCCCGATACGCCGAGCGGGCGAGCGCATCTTTATACAGAATAAGATCGGGTGCACAGATTCGCTCGATCTCGCTTCGGATCTCATCGGTTACGATTTTCTTCCGCTCACCGGCCGAAACCGGACTTTTATTCTTCCGCCCGATCTTCACTTTTAAGCCGCAACGTTCGCGAAGCTGCCGAACCAGATTGTCGGTCTCCTCGATGACGCCGCAAATATCGAACTTCTGCAAATTGGAGCGGGCATTCCGAATCGCTTCCTCCGAATCATACGACCGATCCTCACGCAAACCTCCGAGAAGACGGACGTAGTCGCAACCGAGCCGTCGGCCTTCCGCACTTTGCACATAATCCTCCAAACCGACGCAGATCTTCCACGGAGAATCGTCCGTCTTGCTGCTGTTGAAAAAATAACTCGATAAAAACCGGGCCACCGGATCGCGCAAAATCGTCATGAACTGATACCGCGACCGATGACGGGCGTAGGCCTTTTCGGAAAATGCATAATGTCCGCTGACAAAGCCGTGTCCTTTTTCCAATTCATACAAAAGCAGCTTCTCCCGGAACCGAAGAACCGCTTCATAATCGTCGGCAAACGGATCCTCAAATCCTTCGGAAATCCGCGCACTTTCGAGCGACGCTCTCGCATTCAAACGCGAATAGGAGATCAGATATTTTTTGCGAATCGCCTGATTGATCGAAACCCCGCCGCACTTCGCAATATGAATAAAACAGAGCCGGTTCTTCGGCTCGAGAAGCTGAGTCGAAAAAGTTTTAAGTCTTTGTAACGACATAACCGATTAGCGGGAGTTAATCATCAAACTAAAAGAACCCTTCATTTCGAGGAGCTGCGCATAAATCCCCTGTTCCACAACATGACCCTGTTCCACAACAAAAATATGGTCGCACGCCTCGACCGTTTTCAAACGATGCGCGATCAGAATAACCGTTTTCACCGACGCAGCCTGATTGATGGCATCCATCACCAATTTCTCCGTTCGCCCGTCGAGCGCACTCGTCGCCTCATCGAAAATCAAAACATCGGGATCGTGATAAAGCGCCCGGGCGATTCCGAGCCGTTGCCGTTGTCCTCCGCTCAGCCGGACCCCGCGCTCACCGGAAATCGTCTCGTAACCATCGGGCAATTCATTTTCGACAAATTCGTGAATCTGCGCCGCTTTTGCCGAGCGGATCAGAGCTTCGCGATCGATGTGGGACCGCGGGATTCCGAAGGCAATATTTTCCGCAATCGTCGTATCGGACAGAAAAATATGCTGCGGCACATAACCGATATTGCGGCGCCACACGGAAATATTTTCCTCCGTCAAAGCCTCCCCATCGATCAGAATCTTTCCCGCTTGAGGATAAAAAAGGCCGAGAATGAGATCGACGATCGTGCTCTTTCCCGAACCGGTCGATCCGCAGAAAGCGACCATGCTTTTGCACGGAATCGAAAAGGAAACATTCGCCACCGCCGGACGCTCGCCTCCCGGATAGGAAAAAGTCACCGAATCAAACCGAATTTCCTTAGAGAAAGACATCCGCTCCTCCGATTCGCCTCCACCGGCCGAAATCGGAGTCAATGCCGGAAGTTCCGCGGCCGGAATCTGATGAACATCGCGATGAAGATCGGCAACAAGGCTTTGGTGAAAGCGCAAGGTCGTCAGCGATGCAAAACAGTATTGGAGCGCGGGCATCAACCGATACCCGGCAAATGCATAAAGACTCAAAACCGGAATCGCGCTCGAAAGACTTTCATGAGTCGAAACAAGATACAAAACGAGCACGACCAATCCGCCAAATGCTAGAAGCTCCAGCAGATAGCGGGGCAACCCTTTTATCAGGATCGCCCGCACCATGTAATCGCTGAACTTTCGTGTCGGCCGATTGTATTGATCGACAAAGAAAAACTCCCGCTGAAAGGTTTTTGTCTCCTTAAAAGCTCCAAAAGCCTCCTGAACAGCCTTGTAACGGAGTTTATTTGCTTCGCCTCGTTTCACACCGATTTGAGCTAAATGCGAACGAAGCACCAAATAGACAAAGGCGTACGTTCCTCCGAACAGAAGGCTCGAAATCAGCGCCGTTTTCCAATCGACAACAATGACCAATAAAAGGAGGAAAATGACCGTTGTTCCCCGGACCAACAACTCGACAAGCGGCTGCATAAAATGCTTCGTAAACCGTTCGACCTCGATCAGGATATTTTTCCCGGCATCCGCACTTCCGTGCTCAACAAACCACAAGTAAGGTCGGCTGAGATATTTAACGAGAAGCTCCTCCGATAAGGTCGAATTAACACTCCACGCAAACCGGCTGCTCAGCCAAATCCCCAGCGCCGACGTCGCATTCGTCACGACTAACGCCGCAAGAACGAGCAGTCCGAGCAAAATCACAAATCCATGCCACTCCAACCCGGCCACTTCGTAAAACCAGGCGAGATAAACGTTGCTTTCCACCAACTCCGGATCGGCCACAACCGCCATAAAAGGCATAATCGAAGTGACAGCGCCCATCTGCAGAAGCCCGATCACGAGCATCAGCCCGACCAGCAGCAAAGCGTGTCGGCGCTGCTTCGGATTCAGCAGATCGTTGATTTGACGGAGAGTTGAATTCATAAATCTCTGATTTTCCTGTCCAATTTAAACAGGCTTCGCCCCGTCACGTCCCCTGCGGATGATCATCTCGGGTTGAAAGAAAGTGCATGTCCGATCTGCGCCTGCCGATTGAACAAAAAAGACTATAATCCAACTGTTTTCCCCCCGCTATCAGGCCGCAACATGCCTTAAAGATAAGGTCTCCCCGCTTCTACCCTAAGGCGTTCACTCTGCCTGACTGGAAAAAACCTGAGGGATCACCCCAGCCGCCCGCTCTATTTTGGCGCCGTTGACAGATAGGAGTGGGAGGAGGTAGAGTCGCGCCCCGACCATGAAGCTCTTCCTCTCAGCTTGTTTTCGCCGCTTCCTTCGTCTCGCGGTTTGCCTCACGTTTCTGATGGCGATGTCGATCGACGCGCGAATCTGGACCGACAAGCACGGTCGGCAGATCGAAGCTGAACTGCTCGAAATTCTGGACAAGGAGGTTCGGATCAAGCGGAGCGACGGACGCGAATATCAGGTTGAAATCTCAACTTTTTCCCAGACCGATCGCGATTTCATTGAGTCCCAACGGGAGATGCAAAGCGATGGCCACGATGAAACCGACGTCGAAGAGAGTTGGGAAGGTTGGCCGCGCGCCCTCTCTTTTCACAGACGACCGTCGGTCGAAATTGTCGAGGAAAGCGGAGACCGATTTATTTACCGAACGCCTCATTTTGAATTTCAATCGGACGTTCGACTCTCGCGAAATCTTGTCGCTGAACTCGGTCATGTTTTCGAAACCACTCATGCCGCTCTCAACGCTCTTCCGCTCAACTTGTTGGCCATGGAGCCAGGATCATCGCATTTCACAACCCGTCTGTTTTCGCATGCAAAAGACTATTACCAAGCAGGCGGAATCCCCGGATCAAGCGGCCTCTATAGCCCCCAGTCCCGGGCAATTTTGATTCCCACTGAAAATCTCGGCGTCAAGGAATCGTCTTCCGGATTCACCTTGGATCGCTACGCTCACAATCGGGTTTTGATCCACGAAATCACGCACCAGGTCATGGATCCTTGGCTTTTCCGAATCCCTGTCTGGCTGACGGAAGGAATGGCAGTTTACATGGAAGCGGCTGCCCGAAAACGCGGCGAATTCGAGTTCTCCTCTCGAACTCTCGAGGACTATCTCCTGCGGCATACGCCCTACCTGAACGGTCCACTTTCGATCACTCCGCTCAAGGAGCTGATGGGAAAAAGCTATCCGGAATGGAACAGCGCCTTTCAATCAGGACCCGAGACGACCGCCAGAAATTACTATTCGGCACTCCTCCTCACCTATTATTTTTTCCATCTCGACGACGATCCCGCGAGAGTCCGACGATTTCTGAGGATACACGACCCTCACGTCGGAGTTGTTCCATCGGCAGCACAGGAAGTTCTGCTCGGCGAGCGAGACTACGACGAACTGCAAAATGATCTTTTGCGGAAATTCCGCCGTATCGGAATCCGACTCACTGTCGACTGATCAGCGCTCGATCTCGATCCGGTAAAATTGCTTCGACTGGAGCGAAGTTGGCAAAAGGAATCGGCCCTCGCCACTTTCCAGCCGAACCGGTTCCACCCCGGAAACGATTTCCCACGAATCAGCATCCAGATCCGAGCTTCTCAACAAACGGTAATCCCGCCCTTCATGAAAAGGCGAAAACGTTAGCGATCGCACCCCTTCCTCCTCTCCCAATTCGACACGGAGCCGCGAGTTCGGATCAGTCGGATCGGTTCCCCAGATAAATTCATCCTGAATGGACCCGCCATCTCCATCGAAATCAGTCGAAAATTCCGGCCAATCGTCCCCAAAGAAATGAGTCATCCACCAAGAGGGAATTTCCCCCGAACCCGCCTCCCGCTCCTTCAAAACCCAACGAACCGCATCTGCGATCACTGCCCGACCCGCCGTCCCGCTCTTGTTGTTGATCCTCACAAAATGAGAATTTCCGCGAGTGAAAGGCCGATTTTGCGCCAGCAGATTCCATTGAGCTCCGTTCGTTGTCTGATTCACCGAAACCGTCTGAGTTCCGTATCTGTGATGAATCTCATACGAAGCATCGACGGGACGATTGGTACCCGAAGTATACCAGATAAAAACATCATAAAGTCCGGTCGCCGGCAGATCCGGGCGAAAAGTAGCCGTGTGAGTCGGATTTCCGGTTACCGTATCGATCCAACGATACGCATCGCCCCATGGCACCGAATAAGCTCCGGATGTCCAGGCCGGAGAGCCGGTAAAAACCGCATCCTCGTCGTCCACAATGATTTCGTTTAGTTTCGAATGGGAAATCTTTATCAGCGGAGTCTGATACGTTTGCCCTCCTCTTTCCGCAACAAGACGGGCATAATACGTCTCGCCCGATTTCAACCCGGTCAAATAAGCTGTATGCCTCCGACGCTCATTCGGTGTTCGCGAACTTCTCCGGTCGAGCTCAAATTCACCAAATCTTGCATACGAGATCGACGGCGCAACTGTTTGCCAGGAAATCACCGCTTCGCCTTCATCAGCGGCGACACGAATATTCTGGAAAAGCGATATCGGCTGTTCCTCAACCAACATAAGTCCGAGCCCCGCAGGAACATAACGTTCACTTCCATCCGATGGGCGGTTGAGACGCTGATTCATTCCGTCAACCCGCGCAACGATACTTGAGGAACCGCCTCCATCAAACTCCAGCGCTTCCTTTGCGCCCATATGTTTGTGAAATCTCGCCAATTGATGAAGGCTGAGGCCGGCCGCGTTTCCTTGTCGTCCTTCGACAAGAACAAGAACGATCTGCGTCCGATCCTCGTTTACGCCGATCGAACTCCGCGGATGACGGGCGTTCCAGTGGGTGCTGTCAATGCTTTGAACCACTCCATTATCGAGCAAAAGTCCGCCTCCTCCGAGTCCTTGAGTAATCGAATTCCAGGAAACTCCTTCCGGAGGATTTGTCAGCGTCCACTCCACTTCAACTGTGTCGCCGATCTGCATCCCTTGCAAAAAGGGACGAGCCGCTCCGGTTGCCGTAATCACGAAATTGCTAGATCCGATCGTGACCGATGGCTGATTCTCCCTTTTATGCGAAATTCGTCCACGGATCCGGCTCGGTTCACCGGCGGTCGTCGGAAGGAAAGTCGTATCCGCAACAACGACCTCGGTGACCGCCCGCCCGGACATAAAACCGGCCGTCGTGCCGGGACTCCGTTCCCACGGTTGCAAGTAAACACCGAGCGCACTTGCGGACATCGTGTTCGCATTGATGCCCGGAAAGCTTCTCGATTGGCCCTTGTAGTGAACCCGATTGATCGAGCGCAAACCGCTCGTCACATACGGCTTTCCGCCCGCATCAAAAACCAGCGTATTCCCGCCGATCTGCGGTTCACGAAGCATCTTCTTATCCTGCAGCAGAAGCCCGCGAGGAGCCATCGTGTCACGGATATCAAAAAAGGCTGTGTTGATCGTGACAAACGCATCATTGTCCGCGTGCAATTGCGAAACCGTCGATCGGCGAAAAAATTGAGCACCACCCACGAGTCGATTGCCAGCAAGCGCTTTCAGAGTCAGATGAGGTTGGGAAATATCAGCCTTTACGACATGGACGATCTGCGGTTGCCCTCCGTCGGTTCCCTTGACTTCATACCAGCGAACTCCTGCGTGAAGAGTTTTTTCAACAACCGTCTCATTCCCGAAAAAACCGCGCGGATCTCCGAACTCCGACGCAACCGCAAGAGGCGCCGCAACAAAAACGATCAGTAGAAAAAGAAATCTGCGAAGAGAGGCTCCCGAATTCATAATTTTTTTAAAATAATTTTTCAGCGGTCGATGCAAACGCGCTCGCGGAGCTTATTCAACTTTCGATTTTTCGAAAATCAGCTCCTTCAACCGCCCAGCAGCTTCCGCCAGCGGAACCTTTTCAAAATCCTTTTGCGACCGGCGCTTGATTTCGATTACGCCTTCTTTCAAGCCGCGCCCGCCGACCGTTACCCGAAGCGGAATCCCGATCAGATCGGCGTCCTTGAACTTGACTCCCGGACGCTCTTTCCGGTCGTCAACCAAGACATCCGCACCCGCTTCCTCAGCCGCCCGGGCAAGCGCGATTCCAGTTTCACGAACTTCCTCGTCAGCCGGATCGAGCAATACAACTTCGACTTGATACGGCGCGACATTCCACGGCCAGTTGATTCCATCGGCGTCGTGACCTTGCTCAATCACCGCCTGAAGCGTCCGGCTCACACCGATTCCGTAACATCCCATGACCATCGGACGGAGCTTTCCATCTTCATCGGTAAAGGTCGCATCGAACGCTTCACTGTACGTTGTTCCGAGTTTAAAAACGTGACCGACCTCGATCGCGCGCCGGATTTCCAACGGTTTTCCCGAGATTGGACACGGTTCTCCCGCCCGAACGCTACGGAAATCGCCGAATCGTGTGATTTCCAAATCGCGCTTCACATTCACGTTCCGAATGTGAAATCCATCTTTGTTTGCACCGGTCACGCCATTTCCAATCAATCGGATCGTTTCGTCCGCAAAAACCCCGTCGAGTTTCTCCAATCCCGGAATCGTTCCCTTAACGGCTCCAAGACTGCCGGGATTTGCGCCGAAAATCTCCTGCACTTCCTCGGTCGTTGCCGGACGGAAAAGCGAATATCCGAGCGAACCGAGCTTCGCCTCCTCAAGATCGTCCTCCCCTCGCAAAAGGATGACAACCGGCTTCCCATCGCAGATATAAACGAGCGTCTTAAACTGCTCTTCCGCAGGAACATTGTGAGGTTCCGCTGCCAGATCCGCGATCGTTGTTACGCCCGGCGTCGCAAATTCCTCAAGTGCGCCGACCGGCTCCAGATCGACAAAATCATCCGCTATCAGCTTGCTCTGCGCTTTCTCCCGATTCGCCGCATAGCCACTTTCGCGACAAAAAACGATATCATCGTCCCCGATCTCCGCCGGAACCATGAACTCGTGCGAAAAACTTCCACCCATCACCCCGGTATCAGCCTCAACGATCACATAATTCAAGCCGCAACGGGTAAAAAATGCTTTATAAGCCTCCCGCATCGCCGCATAAACCTTGGACGCTTCCTCATCATTTACGTCAAAGCTGTAACCATCCTTCATCAGAAATTCCCGCGCGCGCATCAATCCAAAACGCGGCCGGATTTCATTTCGGAATTTCATCTGGATCTGGTAAAGATTTTGCGGAAGATCCCGATAGCTCGAAATCTCGTTGCCGATCAAAGGAGTGATGATTTCCTCGTGCGTCGGCCCGAGCACCTGCTGCACTTCCTCCTGCTTTTTCGCTTCCGCCGAAGCATCCCCAACGGAATACATTACCTCGCGCGCCGCATTCCAGCGCGGACCTTTTTGCCACAACTCAGCCGGATGGAGAGCGGGCAATAAAACTTCCACCGCCCCGGCACGATTCATTTCCTCCCGGCAAATATTTTCAATCTTCCGCAAAGCCCGCAGCCCGAGCGGCAAATACGAATAAACTCCCGCACCGATTCGCCGAATCAATCCGGCACGAATCAACAATTTATGAGAAGCAATCTCCGCTTCCGCAGGGCTCTCTTTTAACGTAGGGATGAAGCTTTTGGACCAAAATTCCATAGAATAATCGTTGAATCGGCTAAACTGTTCCGAAAAGGCTTCCGAAGGCAACGGTTTTTGACCTTTCAAGAAAAAAGCGACCCGTCCCCGAGCCGCTTCTTAAAATTAAAAATTTTCTCTTTCTCTCCGCGTCCTTTAAAAGAAAAAGGAGATTCCGACGCTGAAATTCGTCCCGTGAATGCTCACGTCATCGAATTCCAGATAAGAAATTTGATATTTGATCGCGGTGTTCCGATTGAGAAACTGCTTCGCACCCGCGCGGAGTTCCCAAGCCCAATCATCTTTGCTAAATGCACCAGCATCGAAATCAGCCCAACGAAGAGCACCTCCGACATACGGAACAAACTGTGTCCGCGTCATAAAATGATAATCGAGTCCCGCACCGAGAGTCAGAGCCTTCATCTTTTCGCCATCGATTTTGCTGTGAAGATAGCCTCCCATCCCGGAGATCTGAACTTCCGGCGTCACAAAATAGCCGGCGCTGACGTCGAGAAGGCGCAATCTTACTTTCGAATCAGCGACGCGGAGCCGCGAATAAGCGCCGGAGAAACCGAGTTCCACCGAACCCTGACGAACCGCAGCATCGACAAGACCAGCAGGGATAAGAATCGAGGCCGCAAGCAGAAAAATTTTCAATCGAGTTTTCATAAGGTAGTTTGTTGTAAGATAATCTTCCATACGGAAAGAACTTTCGCCTATCGTCGCGAATCCTGAAAAGCAATCAACCTCAAAACTTCCCGATGCGGGATTGCAGGATTGTCTTCCAACCGTCGAAGCGTCGAGATAAACCCTTCACTTTCGCCGATCTCACTTTGGCTTTTTATGGACATTTCGCTTTTCGATTTTGATTTACCAGAAGAACTGATCGCTCAAATACCGGTCGACGAACGCGACCGCAGCCGGTTGATGGTCGTCGATCGGAAAAAACGATCGTGGTCCCACCATTCATTTTCAGAAATTGCCGATTTCCTTCCGAAAAACGGCCTCTTAATTCGAAATAATGCGAGGGTTCTTCCCGCACGTCTGCACGGTTTTCGCTCAGGCGGTGGCGCTGCGGAATGCCTCCTTCTCCATCCAGCCGCAAATCCGAACGAGTGGTGGTGTCTGATCCGTCCGGGCAAAAAATTGGGTCCCGGAAAAGAGTTCGGTTTAACCGGCGAATGGACCGCCCAAATCCTCGCCATCAAGGAGGACGGGCAAAGACTGGTCCGTTTTATTCCGGAAAAAAACGAAACATTTCTCGATCTGGTAAACCGGCTCGGCGAAATACCGCTGCCACCTTACATTCACCGCAAAAAAAATGACGCTCGACGCGAAACCGACCGCGACCGCTATCAAACCGTTTATGCAAAACGAGATAAGCAAGTCGCAGCTGCTGCCCCGACAGCCGGTCTGCATTTCACCGAGCGACTTCAAGATGAGCTCCTTGCAAAAAACTTTTCCTTCGCCGACCTGACCCTCCACATCGGTCTCGGCACTTTTCAACCGATCCAATCGGAACAAATCGAAGACCATACGATCCACCGCGAAGTTTACGAAATACCGGCGACTCTCCAGCAAATTCTTCGAGCAAAAGATTCCTCCCCGCGAATCGCTGTCGGAACGACAGTGACCCGCGCCGTCGAAGATTTCCTCCGCAAAAATCCGCAGAAAACCGGCGGCACCGAGACCTTCGTCGGCGAAGCGGGACTCTTTATTTACCCTCCGTACGATTTTCGCGGAATCAATGCCTTGATCACCAATTTCCATCTCCCGCGCTCCACGCTCCTCTGCATGGTCAGCGCCTTCCTCTCACCGGGCAAAACCGACGGAATCGATTGGATCCGGGAAATCTACACCGAAGCGATCCGCGAAAAATATCGTTTCTTCAGTTACGGCGATGCGATGCTGATTATTTAAAAGA
>DATGSL010000269.1:0-5732 GCA_035302665.1 Opitutales bacterium
TCCGCGCGTTTATCGGGCCGTGGTCGATGTCGTTGGACCTGAAAAAATTCTCTTCGGTTCCGATTATCCGCTATTGCTCTATCCGCGCCACGAGCGAACGCCCGGTTTCTCCCGTTTTGCCCGCGAAATAATGGAGTCGGATCTGACCGCCGACGAACTCCGACAAATTTTCAGTGAGAATGCTCGGATACTTTTCGGATTGGAGAACAGGAGGAAGGAAACTTCGGGCTGAGCGTTTTTGAGAAATTCGCGGTAAATCCGCTCGGTGATTTTTCGCAAAGGCGCAACACCGATCGGGCTTGGTTTTTTTCCGGATTTTCGTAAAAGTTGCTGAGTGAATTCAACGGAGTCAAATACGGGCGAAAGGGAGGTGGTTTTTCGTGCGCGCGGTTTGACGAAGGTTTATGTGGTTGGCGAGGTAAAGATTCATGCGTTGCGCGGGGTCGATCTCGATCTTTATCCGGGTGAGCTTTCCGTTATTCTCGGTCCGTCGGGTTGCGGGAAATCGACGTTGCTCAACATTCTTGGTGGACTCGATACGGGAACGGAAGGCGAGGTCTGGTATCGAGGGACGAATCTTACGAAGGCAAAGGAACGGGATTTGACGAACTATCGGCGGAATCACGTCGGGTTTGTTTTTCAGTTTTACAATATGATTCCGAGTCTGACCGCGCGGGAGAATGTCGCGATTGTGACCGATATTGCGCGGGATCCGCTTTCGCCGGAGGAGGCGCTGGAACTGGTAGGACTCGGTCCGCGGATGGATCATTTTCCGTCGCAACTATCGGGTGGTGAGCAACAGCGGGTTGCGATTGCCCGAGCGATTGCGAAACGTCCGGCGGTTTTGCTCTGTGATGAACCGACCGGTGCGCTCGATTCGAAAACGAGCGTCCAGGTTTTGCAGGCGATTGAGGATATCAATTCGCGGCTCAAGACGACGACGGCGTTGATTACCCATAATCAGGTAATCGGCGATATGGCCGATCGTGTGATCCGGATGCGCGACGGCACGATCGCGGAGATCGAGCGAAATGCGAAACGCCGTCCGGCTACCGAATTGCATTGGTGAAAGAATCATGCGCGCGCTGAATCGGAAATTGTTGCGGGATCTCGCTACTTTGAAAGGTCAGTCGGCCGCGATCGGGGTGGTCATTGCGGCGGGCGTGATGACGCTTTTGGTTTTCCTGATGACTTTAGAAGCGCTTCAGACTGCCAAGCGCCAATTTTATTCGGAGTTCCATTTTGCTGAAGTTTTTGCCGATCTAAAACGGGCTCCGAACAGCGTCGGAGAGCGGTTGCAAGCGTTGCCCGGGGTGGCGCATGCGGAAACGCGGATTCGCGCTCCGATCCGGCTGGAAGTTTCCGGTTTTGCTGATCCGGTTCGGGGAGATGTCGTATCGATTCCCGACGGTGCGCAGCCGGAATTGAATCGACTGTATCTTCGCAAAGGCCGACTTCCGGAGGCAGGGCGTTGGAATGAGGTCGCGATCAGTGAACCGTTTGCACAAGCGCATAATCTGGGGCCGGGAGATCGTTTGCGGGGAATCATCCGCGGGAGCTATGAGGAACTCGTCGTATCGGGAATCGCACTCTCGCCGGAGTTTGTTTACCAAAGTGCACCCTCGGACTTGTTACCTGATTATGAAACCTACGCGGTTTTGTGGATGAACCGGAAAGGATTGGCGAACGCCTTTGCGATGGATGGTGCCTTTAACAACGTCGTGTTGACGGTCGAACCGGGAGTCGAGCTGAGCCGGACGATGGCACTCGTCGATCGGATTCTCGAACGCTATGGTGGCATCGGCGCTTATTCGCGGGAAGATCAGCTTTCACATCGTTTTTTATCGCAGGAGATCGATTTGCTTCGGGCACGGGCAATTATTTTGCCGTCGATCTTTCTCGGAGTTTCCGCGTTTTTGTTGCACGTGCTGATGGGGCGGATCATTCAGACGCAACGGGAACAGGTGGCGGTTTTGAAAGCATTTGGCTATCGGAATACCGAGATCGGAATCCATTACGGTTGTCTGACCGCGCTCATCGTATTGATCGGGGCGGCTGCGGGAACTGCGCTCGCTTTTTGGGCAGCGGGGGAATTGGTTGCGATCTTCGCACAATATTTTTCGTTTCCTGAAATCGAGATTCGGGCGCGCGTGGAAACGGTTTTGCTTGCTGCCGGAGTCGCTGGAGGAGCTGCTGCACTCGGAACTTGGGCGGCGGTAAGGCGGGCGGTGAAATTGCCACCGGCTGAAGCGATGCGGCCGCCTCCGCCGGAGAAATTTCGTTTTGGGATTTTGGAGAGAACTTTTATCTGGCGAATGGTCGGTCAGCCGTCGCGGATTATTTTGCGAAATATGTCGCGTCGGCCGATCCGCACTGGACTTTCGGTAACGGGGATCGGACTATCCGCCGCGTTGCTGGTCGTTGGGAGTTATCAATTCAACGCGGTGAATTCGATGATCGACACGCAGTATCGGTTGATGATGACGATGGATGTCGATCTGACATTGACGGAGGTGACCTCTGCAAGCGCTACCGGCGAGCTGCGCCATGTGCCGGGAACGATTTATGTCGAGCCGTATCGGTCGGTTCCGGTTCGGTTGCGAAATGGACCGGTTGAATATCGGACGGCGATTCTCGGGACCGATGAGCGTCCGCAGTTGCGGCGATTGCTCGATGGAGGTGGAAATTTTGTTTCGTTGCCGGAAGCGGGGCTCGTTTTAACGAGTTATCTTGCGGATTATTTACGTGTCGGCGTCGGTGAGATGTTGACGGTGGAAGTGTTGGAAGGACATCGGAAAATGCTCGAGGTGCCGCTGACGGCCGTCGTTGATGAGCCGGTCGGAATTGGTGTCTACATGCGGAGAGAGGCGCTGAATCGTTTGATGCGCGAAGGTCCGGCGATTTCCGGTGCCTGGCTTTTGATCGATCCGGAGAAGCAGGAAAGACTCGTTGCGCGGCTTTGGGAAATGCCGAGGGTGGCTGGGATCAGTCTGATGTCGCAAGCGGAAAAGAATATTCGCGAATACATGGATGAAATGATTCTGATTTTTATGGGTATTCTGCTTGTGCTTGCTGGGTCGATCGCCTTTGCGGTTGTTTACAACAACGCCCGGATCACTTTGGCCGAGCGGATGCGGGAGCTTGCGACGCTTCGGGTGCTTGGATTTACAAAAGGCGAAGTTTTGTGGATTTTGGTTGGCGAAATTATTTTGATTACGGTCATGGCGATTCCGATCGGTTGGGGATCTGGAATTCTGTTTGCTCTCGCTGTCAATGAGGCGATCGAGACCGACCTTTTTCGGATACCGTTCGTTCTTTCACGGGAACCCTTCGCTTTTGCAGCAGCAGGAGTAATTGTTTCGACGGTGCTCGCGGTCTTGTTAATGGTCCGTCGCGTCGATCGCTTGGACATGGTCGAAGCGCTGAAATCGGTCGAGTAGAAGAAGGGCTAGGGATAGTATAATTATTATAATCATATTTTTGTATAGTGTGTTCTGGGATTCAATATATTAGTTCTATTATTCATTTGTGTTTGTTTGGTTCCATTTGTGGTTAAACTGATTTCTGTTTTTTAATGAATTCTAAGCGACAATTTTTTATACCGGTTTTTATATTGATTGTTTTCGGGCTTTTGGTGTGGGCGTTTTGGCCGAAACCGGTTGCAAGTGCGGTGGCTGTTGTTGCAGAAGGTAACTTTCAGGAATCGGTGGAGGAGGAAGGGCGGACGGTTTTGCGAAACCCGACAGTTCTTCTCTCGCCGATCAATGGTTATCTTCATTATGTGGCTGCGGAGGCCGGCGATTCGGTTTCGGCGGGAGAGGTTTTGATTCGGATTGAACCGCCGCCCGCACCGGCACTCGATAAACGGGCGCGGCGGCAAGCAGTGGAAGCGATCCGCGTGGCGGAGGTGCAGGTGAGTCTGGCGGCGGCCGAAAAAGAGGCGGCATCGGCGCAGCTTGGACAAGCGGAAGCGGATCTGCGTCGAGCGGAGCGTTTGCGGCCGGATGAGGTTGTTTCGGAGGCTGAACTCGACCGGGCCAGACATTCGTGGGAGCAGGCGCGAGCTTTGGAGAATGCTGCGGAGCGGGCAGTCGAGCTTGCGGAGCATCAGTTGCGGAATGCGGAGGCGGTTTTAGCGGTGACGGGTGGAGAGCTTGCGGAAGCAGGGCAGGCGTTGCTGGAGATTCGTGCGCCGGTGAATGGGGTCGTACTGCGCCGTCACCGTTGGAATGAAGGACCGGTTCAAATAGGGGAACGGCTTCTCGAAATCGGTAACCTTTCGGAGCTCGAAGTCCAGGTCGATGCTCTTTCGATGGATGCTGTGCGGATTGGGGAAGGAATGCGGGTCGAATTGGCGCGTTGGGGCGGCGATTACGAATTGGCCGGGGAAGTCCGGAGAGTGGAGCCAGCCGGTTTTACCGAAATATCCGCGCTTGGGGTCGAGGAGCAGCGGGTTTTCGTTTGGATTGCTTTTGCAGAGCCGCGCGAGGCCTGGGAACAGCTGGGCGAAGGCTATCGGGTGGAAGCGCGATTTATTGTTTGGGAAGGAACGGAAGTGTTGCAGATTCCGTCGAGTGCCCTTTTTCGCGAAGGAGGAGCGTGGTCGGTTTTCGTGGTGGAAGAGGGAAGGGCTCGCTTACGGAAAGTGGAAGTCGGTCGGACCAGCGGTCTTTCGACGCAGATAAATTCGGGCTTGGCAGCGGGAGAGAAAGTTATCGTCGATCCCGGCGATCGCCTCCGAGACGGCACACGGATTGCGGAGGAGGTTCGAGAATATCGGGAATAGCCCGTGGAAGATATGGAAGAACGAATTATGAAGAAGTGGGTGGATGTAGAAGGTGAGAGAAGAACCACTAATTGACACTAATTGACACTAATCGGGAAAGGAATAAGCCGCGAAGAATGTGAGGAGGAAGTGGGACGGCTTGGATTTTAACCGCGGATGTCGCTGATTTTCGCGGATGGTGGTTGGGAATGAACTATATTGGAATGCACAGGATACGTTGGCGTTTATAACAACCACTAATCGACACTAATTGGCACTAATCAAGAAAGGGGAATCCGCGAAGAATGTGAGGAGGAAGTGGGACGGCCTGGGTTTTAACCGTGGATGGCGCTGATTTTCGCGGATGGGGGGTTAGGAATTGATTAAAGGAATGCACGGGGTACGCTGGGCGGTTATTGGAACTCTGGAATCCAAAATCGTTTCTTGTTTTCATGAAATTTTCTTCGCTTAGTTTTTTAAAATGGTCGGCCTATTTTTCGGGAAAAATCGCGCTCGTTTTCGGAATCGTTTTAGCGGCCCAGGTTTCATCCGCTGCGATACCGGAGGAGGTTCGGCCGCTTTCGGAGATCCGCACGGAACATCCGCGTCTTTTTGTTTATTCGGGCGATCTTCAAAAAATGCGGGAACGGGCGCGGGGTGAGGCGAAAGAGGAATATGAAAAACTTCGCAAAGCGGTCGATGCGCTGCCGCCGGAGGCTCCACTTATTTTTTTGGAAAATCGTTTTACCGAATTGCCGGATGGTTCGATTCAGCCAGATATAGCGAGCCGGTCGGGTTCGCAGATGGTCCGTTACAACGGGGGTGATCAGGCGGCGCAGGCAGCTTTTTTGTATTTACTCGATGGGCGGAAAAAAGATCTCGAAAAGGCGAAAAATTATCTTCGGTTGGCGAACGAAGTGATTCTCTGGAGCGCCGAACGGGCAAAGGTTTGGATTGGCTGGCGGAA
>DATGSL010000270.1:0-7507 GCA_035302665.1 Opitutales bacterium
CGCGGCGGCCGAAGGAGCGGAATGCGTTGTTAAAAGTCCGCCGGCGACGGCCACGATCGCGAAAACGTGCAGAAACCGGTTGCGCGCAAGCGTTCGTGCTTCCCGCCAGGCGAAAATCGAGGTCGATGACCAAAACGAAGCCCGTGATCCCGAGCGGGATGATCGGCGAGGCTCTTTTGAAGAAATTTGTTCGGCCGTGGAGCTCATGAGGAGAGAAGAGATTCGGAGGCGGCGACCTCGAAAATTTGGCGATCGCGGCAAACGAGATGTTGATTCGCTTCGCCTTCCCACTCTTTCGGAAGATGGGTCGTTAGGAAGACGGTTTTTCCGCGTTTGGCTTCATCTTGCAAAATTTCGGAAAGTTTCCGGCGCCAGCCGGGATCGAGAGAAATCGCCGGTTCATCGAGTAGCAAAACCGGTGCATCGGGCAGAAGGAGCAATGCCAGACCGACGCGCTGGAGCATTCCGCCGGAGAGATGCCGAACTTGTTTGGTGCGGTGTTCGTAAAGATGAAATCGGCGAAGAAGGTCGTCGAGCTGGGATGAAGTTACCCGTTTTTTTCGGAGGCGGGCGTAGAAGACAAGGAGTCGTTCCGGTGTCATCGTCGGGTGAAAAGCGAGTCCTTGTGGAAGGAAAGAGAGGTTTTCCTGAGCCCGTTGTCTGTTTCGGGTAACATCGACTCCTGCGATCGTCGCGCTGCCGCCCGAGGCGCGGGCGAGACCTGCGAGGATGCGGAGAAGCGTCGTTTTCCCGGTGCCGTTATCGCCGGTCAGAATGGTTGTTTCGCCGGGATTGGCCCGAAGGGAAGCATTTTCCAGCACCTTCGTCCGGCCGAAGCTCTTGCTCAGATTCTCAACTTCAATCATGGGAACCGCTTAAAAAATGAACGCAGCCGACTTATTTCGATGGGCCGGTCAGCGGATATTCGTCCGTGATATAGTGCGTATTCGGAATCGGAGCGCGCTGAAGTGCAAATTGCAGTGCTTTGAGAGCCGGGCTTTCCGTAAGAAGGGAAATAAGCGGAAAGGTATCGCGCCGATCGCCGATAAGGTCGATTTCCCGATGAGGGATTTCGCTGACACCATCGCCATCGAGATCGAGTTTCGCGGCGTTTGCCCAAATATTTCCGCGGCCATCTTTGGTCCAGCTGTTGTTATTGTTGCGGCCGGCCAGGTAAATGTTGTGCAGATTGAAGCCGATATCGTTGTTATGGAAAAGGTTGTTCGTGGAGTTCGACGTCAGGCGCATTCCGACATAGTTGTGGGCGACCCGATTGCGGCGCGTTTCGTTTGCATGGCTGTCCTGCATGTAGATGCCGGTGGAGTTCCCGTCGATGTCGTTATCTTGGATGATCGACCGGTCGACGTTGTGCAAGAGCAAGCCGTAGGCTCTGGAGCCGCTGTTTTTCGTAAAATGATTTCCGTGGACGACGACATTCTTGGAAAACATCAGAGCGGCTCCGGCGACGTTGTCTTCGAAAAGATTTCCGGCAAAATAGTTGTCGTCGGAATACATATAGTGGAGCCCGTAGCGGGTGGCGAAAACGTGGTTGTTTTCAATGGTGCTTTCGCTTGTGAAGGAGAAATAGATGCCGTCCCGGGTGTTGGAAATTCGGTTTCCCGTGATCAGGTTTCCGGAGGAATTCCAGAAGTGGATTCCATTTCCGCGTCGATCCTGTCCGACGACACAAAGGGCATCGTCGGTGGCTCCGGGGGAGCTGGCGCTGAGATTTTCGATGGCGGTTTCCTGAATGCCCCGGATCTCGTTGTCGTGGATTTCAACCGAGTTGGCTTCGCGGACATAGATCCCGTGAAGCGAATCGTGGATGAGGTTGTTTTTGAGAACGGCTCGATCTCCTTGAACGTGGATTCCGGCCTCATCGCGACTCAGATTCAGGCCCGAATGGCTGATCCGGAAACCGTCGATAGTCACATCGGGCGCGAGAATCCCGATCGTTTTCCCATTTTGCTCCCCTTCGATATGTGGGAGATCTTCACCGCGGAGAGTCAGCGGTTTATCGATAACGAGATTTCCGTAATAATGTCCGGGTGGAATGACGATCACCGCTCCCGGTTCCGCCTGATCGATTTTTTCCTGAATGGAAAAAGGGGCGGCCACCTCCGCACGAATTGCGAGCGGGAGGAGCAGGATGGTGATGAAAAAAACTCTTCGATACATAGTTACCTCAAATTTCCTAAACGTCGGAAGAGATCGGCTCTAACTTCCGCGAGAGAAACATCGCTCCGATCAAGCAAAGTGCAAAGACTACGAGCAGATATCCGGAGATGTGCGGGTAACTATATTGAGTGAAATTAGCGATTTTCTGGCCTCCAATCATCACCGGAACAAATGGCTCCGTTGTCATCGGTGCCCGAGGGTCGAGATTGGTTCCATAAGTGTAGAGACGGTAATAAAAATTGACCATCGAGAAGAGGCCGAAATAGAGAAAAAGGGTCAAAATATCGACGAGATTTCCCATTCGTCCAAAGACGACCGCACGGAGGGAGAGCAGGATGAAAAATCCGAGCGCAAATGGAATCCATTTCATTTCCACGAAGTCGGCTTCCTTGATCTCCTGCATCCCAATGTAGTGATTCAGGATGTTGATCTCCGCTAGATCGGCTCCGTCGCGTCCTCCGACCAGTTCATAGGAATAGATGTAAAGATCGAGTCCTAGTGGATATTGCGGAGCCCGGAGGTGAATTTGCCAAAGTGGGAAGAAAAAGGTGGCGACCAGCGCGATCGCTCCGACAATGAGTAGAATTCGTGACCAAAGGCCGAGCGGTCGGGCGAGAAATCGGTCGCTTCGTTTTAGGAATGGTTTGACCATATTTGAAAAAATGTTCCGGCCAGCGGTTTTTTCAAGGAGCCGCCAACCGGAACATGAATTTTAAGAAATTCTTTGTGGGCGCATCGTAATCCGAGTGCGCCCACCGCCGGATGGCTTTCTTTTAAGTATCGTCGCTGCCGTCATTCGGCTTAACTGCCAGGTACCCTTGCATTTCCTGGTGAAGTGCCGAGCAGAAGACGGTGCAGTAGAAGGGGAAAACCCCGGTCTCATCGACTTTGATCGTATAAGACTTTGTTTCGCCCGGATTGATCGAGCCGTTGATATCGAGGAGACCGACGCCAAAGCCGTGAACCTGGCCGGGACTTTGCTCGATATTGGTGATGTGGAAGGTGACCTCGTCGCCTGCGTTCACCTCGATGACGTCCGGTACGAAACGGCTGCGGATCGAGATCATTTTGACTTCGACCTTGTTTCCGTCGCGCGTAACTCCGGTGTCGTCAAAGCTCCAGACGGCGTGCGGATGCTGGTTTTCGGCCCGAGGATAGACTTCGGTCGGACTCAGCTCGGAAGCGGGAATCGCCTGAGCAAAGTGCGGCTCTTTATCGGTAAATGCCTCGGCAACCATCACCATTTTCTCGCCGGTGATGTCGATGAGCTGACTTGTTTCAGGGATGTTCGGACCGACCGGGAGAGGACGTCCGGCTCCGTGCTTGTTCATTGCAACGAGCCATTCGCCGTAAGGCTCGCGCGTATCGCTGCCAGGTACCATGAGGTGGCCGATGTTGTAGTGAACATCGATTTTATCGACGATGACCTGTTCGAGATTGGCGCGTTCCTCTTCGGTCCACGGTGGCAGACGCCATTTCGTGATCTGCGAATCGATGAAGAGAGAGGTGTAGGCGTTGCCTTTGTTGTCGAACTGGTTGTGGAGCGGTCCGAGGCCAACCGGGACTTCACCTTCAAGGATCGAGTCGAAATTCACGACCGGAATTCCGAGTTTTTCGTCTTCGAAGTCTTCATTCTCGATCGCGGTCAGGAATTTTTCGAAGTTGTAGACTCCGGCAGTTGGCGAAAGTTTGCCACCTGCGATGAACCATTTCCCATCAGGCGTGACATCCATCCCGTGCGGCGATTTTGCAACCGGGAAGAAATAAAGAACGCCAGGTGCTTTCGTTGGATCGATGACTCGGACTCCGCCGATTTCGGTGTAATTGCCTGCTGCAATCGCTTCTTCAGCCGCTTTCCAGTTGAGTGCGGCACCGAGGTCGCGGTCGAGCTGGCTGGCGTTGCTCTCCAAAACGGTGTGAGCCATTTCGGTATTGTAGGAGCTATAGAAGACCCAACCGTGGCTGGGGCCTTTTCCGGCAGAAGAGAGATCCCAGTTAAAGGGAGGTGTCAGAACCTGCCAGGCAACTTCCATGTGACCGGAATCGGGATCAATCGAGATCGCCGTCAAAACGCCGTTGTATTCGTCGGCATATTCTGTCGGCGATGCGTATCGTCCTTCTGGAAGCGGGACGGAGAAGCGGGTGCCGCCGAAGAGATATTCGGAGTTCTGCGTGATAAAGGAAGAACCGTGGTTCCCGCTCGTATTGGGGATCGGCCCGAGAATCTGCTTCGCCACGAAGTCGCGCAAGTCGATCCGTGCGACGCGGTTGTTGGCATTATCGTTCACGAAAAGCCAACGACCGTCGTAACGGCCATCGGTTTGCGAGAGGGCTGGATGGTGGACGTCGCCCCACGACATGCCGCCGAGCATTTCCCGGCTATCGTCATCGTAGCCCCAGCCGACCCCGGGATCTGGTGTAAAGACAGGGACTGTTACGATATGGCGCATTGATGGCATCCCGGCGACAAAGACCTGTCCGGAATGTCCGCCCGAGTAAAAGAGGTAGTAGTCGTCGTGGTCTCCAGGCGCAACGTAGGTTCTCTCCGCTGCATCTGCACGGTCCGAGAGTTGTCCGTTTTGAGCCGGAGGGCAACCGGTCAACATTACCAATGGTAACGCTCCCGCGACTATCTTCATGATTGTTATTCGAGTTTTTTTCTTCATGATTTTGATTTCTCCGTTTTTAGCTCTGTTTCCGCGGGAGTCTGTGGGTGCGACTCCGATCACACCCGTGATCTCGCAAAAAACTGCTGAGCGGAGTCTTGTTTCTGTAGTTGATCTCGGACGAGAAAAGACTTACTTTTTTTCGACTGACAGACAAGCTATAAATCAAATAAAGCACTCATCATAAATAAGGAAGGGTGTTGCCCAAAATTCGTTTTTTGAATGATGTTAAATTCCATAATTTTACGGGTCCTCGCGCTTACGGTTGCGTCGGTCGCGGCTATTGCAATCGTCGGCTGTGCGCCTGACGATCCGACAGTATCGACCGGCACTGAGCAGGTTTTCATCGTTAAAGGATGGATACGCGGGGTTCCCGACGATCGGGAAACGATCATGATCGAACATGAGGAAATACCCGATTTCATGCCGGCGATGACGATGCCGTTTTATTTGAAGGAGGCATCGCTGGCCGATGGACTCGAAGTCGGCGACGCGGTCGAATTCCGGTTTGTCGTTCACGAGCGCTCTTCTTATATCGACGAAATCAAGAAAATCGATCCGGACGAGATGGCTGCAGGGGCGCAACGGCAACAGCGTCGGGATGAGGCTCTCCGCGCGCGGATCCCGCGTCTCGAAGTTGGAGATCTTGTGCCGAGTTTTCAATTGGTTGACCAGGACGGAAACGAATTTGAAACCGGTAAGTTTCGCGGATCTCCGGTTGCGATCACCTTTATTTTTACGCGCTGCCCGGTTCCGGAATTTTGTCCGTGGATGTCGAAAAGATTCAGCGATGTGCAGGCGGAGATTGCGGAACATCCGGAGTTGAAGGATCGGATGCAGCTCTTGAGTATCACGATCGACCCGGAGTTCGATACGCCGGAGGTTTTGAAGAATTATGCGGAATTCTACACTGATTCGACGGAAAACTGGACTTTTGCGACCGGCGATCCGGATCGTATTGACGAAATAACGACTCGTTTTGCGATTTATATCGATCCCGCCTCTTCGAGTGGTAGTATTGATCATGCGCTCGGTACGGCTCTTGTGGATCCTGAGGGTCGTCTGGCGAATTTTTGGTGGGGGAATCGGTGGACGATTGATCAGCTTTTGAACGCCGCTTCAGCCACTTTGGAGGATACGACAAACTAAGATGAATATTATGAAAACAGCAAAAATTAGCACATGGACCGGGGCATTTCTCAGTCTTCTTCTTCTCGCGGGCTGCCAGCCTTCGGGTGAGAGCGATACGAGTGTCGTAACGGCACCGCAGGAAAGCGCTCAGGAGACGCAGGCCGAGCAACCGGAGCCGGTCGGAGAAGAGGTGACGATCACTATCACCGGGGATGATAATATGAGATTCGGCACGGAGGCTTTTACGGTTCAAGCACGTCAGCCCGTGAAGATCATTTTCAAGAATGTCGGTACGATGCCGAAGCAGTCGATGGGGCATAACCTCGTTGTTTTGAAACAGGGAGTCGACAAGACAAGTTTTGCGAATGCGGGCATGAATCAGGCCAGCAACGATTACATTCATCCCGATCGTGAGGATGAGACGATCGCTTACACCGCGATTCTCGGGCCCGGCGAGGAGGAGACGATCACCTTCACCGCACCTGCTGAAACCGGTGACTACGATTATATCTGCACCTTCCCAGGTCATACGGCGGCCGGAATGGTCGGCGTGATGACTGTTGAGTAAACCGTTCTTTATGCGTTTCGGCCGGTTTCCATCCTGCCGAAACGCAAATTCCCCGCGCCCCAAAAAATACCCGCTCCGGAGAAAGGTTTTACCGGTCTCGTTACACGCTTTTGAAAAGGATCTCATCGGTCCATGTCGCCCGTTAATTTCTTTCGAAAAAAGAGTCTTTGGCGTCGAATCTGAAGATCGGACATTGCAATCGATGGCTGGATTGAAATTCTCGAAGAATGAATTTTCCGGTTTCACTTTTGCGATCATCCGACCATGGCCAATTTGATCATTAATGGAGGTAAGCCGCTTACCGGCACGATTCAGCCTTCGGGGAACAAAAATTCCGTTCTTCCGATTCTCTGTGCGACCCTTTTGACCGACGAACCCGTCGTTTTGCGCAACGTTCCCGATATCACCGATGTCGAGAAACTAATCCGTTTTTTTGAAGAACTCGGTTCCGATGTCAATTGGAACCGCTCAGGAAATACGCTTCGGATTTGTCACGCAAGTGCATCGTCGACGGTTGGATCGGCAAAAATCCCGCAAGGGATGCGCTCCTCGGTGCTGCTCTTTGCGCCTTTGTTGCACAGGATCGGTTTTCTCGAGGTCGATTCGAGCGCAAAAGGTTGCTCGCTCGGAATCCGGGAGCTTGATCCCCATCTGGAAATCTTGAGTGAGCTCGGCGCGGAAGTGGAGCACAACGGAACTTTGGAATTGAAGCTCTCCGGGCGGTTTATCGGAAGTTCTTTTTGGCAAGATTACATGTCGGTGACGACGACCGAGAACTTCGTGATGGCGGCAGCTTTGGCAAAAGGCGAGTCGGAGCTTGTGAATGCCGCAAGTGAACCGCACGTTCAGGATCTTTGCCGTTTTCTGGTTTCGATGGGAGCACAGATCGAGGGCATCGGAACGAGTGTTTTGCGTGTTCGCGGCGTCGATGCGCTTTCAGGGACGGAGGCAGCGATTTCTTCCG
>DATGSL010000271.1:0-9460 GCA_035302665.1 Opitutales bacterium
CCGAGTCGCCTGACGATTTTCGCGGCGGAAACGAGTGTAATCAAATGCGGCCATCACCGTTTTTCCCGTCCCAGTAGCGGCCACTACGAGATTCCGGTTGGATCCGGCGAGGCGAGCGGCAAGCAGAGCTTCGAGTATCCGCTCTTGGAAAGCGTGAGGCTTGATGTCCGCGAAGAAGTGGGAGCCGGCTTCGCGGGTTGGCCGTTTCGCGAAAGAAATCGCCTCGCGGAACTTGGCCGCTTGGTTTGAGTCGAAGGGAACGAATTCGTCCCGAGCCCAGTAGGTCTCAAACTCTGCTGCAAACCGGGCGAGAATATGCGGCATGTCCTGCGCCGTCACCTTTACGGTCCATTCGAGTCCGCTCGTCATGGCAGGATGGCTCATGTTGGCTGAACCAATGTAGGCAGTGGAATAACCGCTTTTTCGAAAAAAGTGGTAGGCCTTCGCATGGAGGCGGGTGCGCTCGGTATCGTAGGAGACGCGAACCGAGAAGCCTGGTTGAGCTGCAAGCCATTCGACGGCGTGCGGATCGGAAGCTCCCATGTAGGACGTTGTGATGATTCTCGCTTCCACGCCTTTTTGAACCAGGGATTCGAAAGCAGGCAATAATAGTTTAAGTCCCGACCACTTGATGAATGAGACGAGAATGTCCACGCGATCCGCGGTAATCATTTCTATGCGCAATTCCCGCTCAAGCTGAGGGTCATCGACCGCGCCGGTCAATAGACTACTTACACTCAGGGGTGTCGCTGGTTCCGGAAAGGGCGACGATTGGCCCGTAGCGGTTATCTGTCGGAGAACCGTCTTTGGTTTATTTAGGAGGCGCTTGCGCTGGGTGTATTCGAGACCGTCTATGCTGCTGAGCAACTCGATCAGGCGGTTCATGACCGCGCGGCGCTTATCCGGTTTTATAATTGGCAATGCCTTCAACAGCACCTGCCCGAGAAACTGACTGAACGCCTGAGGCGCGCTTTCGTCATCCAGCTTCTCAAAGATCGGGGAGAGCTCAGGATGGGCTAAGAGCAGCTGCTCCAGTTCCTCGTCGATCAATCGATCATATAAGCCTTGCGGAAGCATAAAACGATGGTGGAAGTGCGCGTATGCAGCGGATACGAAGAACTTTGCGTCTGCTGTCGGTGGGTCGCAAGGATGAAAATGGTGTGCTGAGAATGTTGAGCCGATCGGCCTTGGCTTTTGCGATTCGCCCGTCGTGGGCTGTGGCAAAAAAGGAGCACCCGGTGGAGGGTGCTCCTTTTTCCGAAGGAATGAGGTGCTACCGGATCAGTCTTGAGAGACTCGAAGGCGGAGGAAGTAGCGGTCGTTGGTTTCGCCGGTAACAGGGATCCCAACTTTCACTGTGTCCGCCGTTTCGTGGAGAACCACGAGGTTGTTGTCGGCGGCGGTCCAGGCGGCGAGGTCCGAGGAGGTCTCGAATTCCAGGTTTACGTCGGTTGCATCCGGGTTTTTCGAGACGCTCAATGTCAGATATTCGGTGTCGCCGATCGTTTCCCGACTTTGAGCGGGTCCTCTTGTTGAGGAGTCGGCGACTGACGGATTGCCTCCGATCGCGTATTCCAAGAGGTTCGACAGGCCATCACCGTCGGGATCGTCTTCGGGGCCTTGAAGGGCTTCCGGGATTCCAAAGGACGCAATCCAGCTGTTGAAGCTAACGGAATCCGACGTCGGGAGAACCGCGATTCCAAACGGACTGTTTTCGCCTTCGACAAGGGTTTCGGGCGCTCCGATCGTTTGACCGGTCAGACTTGCTGCTCGCACGAGACCGTCGGTTCGTTCGACCCAATAGATGCGTTCGCCGCTGGGATCGAGTGTTACGCCGAGCGGTTGCCCGAGTCCGCTGAGAAGCGGTACCGATGTCTGGCTAGTAAGGTCGTAATAATGAAGGGTTCCGGCGGAGAAGTTTGTGTAATAGAGACGGTTTCGGGTTGCGTCGATCGCGGTGCCGTAGGTGTTGCTGCCGAGGGTAGCGATTGGTTCCACGCTCGAATGATCAGCGGGAATGCGGAAGATTTCACCGGTTGTTGCGAGGCCCCAGTAAATATCGCCGGTTTCAAGGTCGATCGTTACGGTCGATGATCCGCTTTCGACTCCGTAGTCGGCGAGGTCGGTCAGTTGCTGAATATCGTTTCCATCGAGATCGGAGGTAAAGAGTCCATGGCGCCATTCGGCCCAATAGAGGCGTCCCCGAGTACTGTCGATAGCCATCATCTGCCCGTTGTTGATGGTGGCAATTTCCTTTGGGTCGGAGCCATCGATTCCAGCTGAGACGATTTTTCCGCCCGTATCTTCCGCCCAGTAGAGGCGCGAGCGGGCTGCATCGAGCGCGACACCGATTGCTCGGCCGATTTCGACTCCGGCCGTTCGGGGAGCTGAATCGTCGAAACCGATGGTGCGGATGCGATCATCATTCGTCCAATAAAGGTCGCCCGGCTCGATTTCGATCGGTGGGTGTGGGAATTGCCGAATGGTGAAATTATCAAATCCGCGGGTGCGCCCGGCGTTGCTCCAGATTTGGAGGAAAGTGTTTCCGTTGAATTCGGCGTTCTGCGGATGAGCATCGATTTGCAGGTCGAACATCTCTTCGCCGTCGAGCTGGAGTCGCTGGTGGCTTCCGAAGACATGGAGGACGACGCGGGTGGCCGTTCCGGGAACGCCTTCTGCCGGATCGATTAGGCCTTCGGTTTCAAATACGCCCTCGGACCCGGGAACGGGCGCCCATTCGCCATTGGCTTTGTGCATGATTCTGTATTGGAGCTCGGTGCTGCTCGCGACGCGGAGGCTCAAGCGATAACCGACCGGATCGGTTGTCGCGGTGGCTCCCATGTTGGTGTAGCGATTTTCGACAAGGTAATCGATGCTGAACCACTGATTGTCGCTCCACGGTGTAAAATAGAGGTAATCGAATTCGATTTCGAAGGGTCTTTCCGTGCCTAAAGTTAAGAAGTTGCTGGTCTCCACGTTTCGTAGGCTCATTCGGTAAATGGTCTGGCTTTCTCCGTTCCAGAAATAGGCATATCGGTTGCCCTCGTGTTCACCGATGGTCGGATTTCCGTGAATATCTTCCATGTGCCACGACCAGAGTCCGTCCGAAGTGACAGTGTTGAGCAGCGGCGCTCCGGGTCCGAATGTCTCAAAGTCTTCGTGTACGAGGACTTCCTGGCGTGTGCGATGGGGAAAGTAAGGCCGATCCCGAGAAGGAGGGAGGCGGCTGTTCGTAGGAGTTTGTTATCAGATAGCATTCGTTTTCTATTGGTTGTTTTTGGGTTAAATCAAAATCGTGTTCGGCATTTATCGAGGGCGTCCGCTCCAGAACATGTCGTTGCGGGAGGTCGAAACGTCGGCAAACGCGTGGTTTTCTACATGGCCATCCCAGAAAAGGAAATTCGACCTGCCGTTGTGACTCATCAGGCCGTAGAGGTTCAGGTAATGGTGAGCGCCGCCGTAGTAAAAGGAGTTTTCGAAAACGGCCACTCCTTGCGATGGTTCCGGCAACGTGTGGAAAGGAAATCCGTAGCTGAACTCGTAGTTCGGATGAGCGTCGGAGTTGAGGGTGTAGGAATGCGGCTCGGAAGTGAAAACGGTCGCCCGCGGCGTCGGGATCGGTTCCATCCGTGTTGCCGGACAATTGAAGACATTCGGTTCGTTTTCCAAACGCCTGCGTCCGCTCATCCGCTCGCTAAACCAGCTCGGTTCATAGCCGACGTAAGGGAAAAGGGTTCGTGCGATCGTTCGGGAGCCTCCGGAGAAATTTTCATCGCGGGAGGGCGGCGTCATTCCGTTGTGATCCTCGATATAAAGCTGAATCGCCATCGAGATTTGACGGAGATTCGAAACACATCCCGACTGGCGGGCGGCATCCCGGACCCGTCCGACTACCGGAATCAGGATCGCGGCCAAAATACCGATGATCGCGATCACGGTGAGCAATTCAATCAAGGTGAAACCGGGGCGTGCGGCAAAACGGGAGTTAGTCATGCAATCTTTTCGAGTAACATTTGGAGAAATTTGGGCTTCCGGGTTCCAGCAGTGAAGAAAGGGAAAAAGTTCTGGAGCGCCGAAAGGCAAAGAAATGCGGTCAAAATTTCTTTCATCAGAATCACTATCTTATCGCTAGGGCAACTCGATTTCTACTGGACACGTCCAGGAATTCGGGATGTTTTGTTGGGAAGGAGAAGTCGGTTTAATTGTAAGGATTGTGAAAACTCCCGCCTCCATTCGCGATGTTGCTGCGCGGTCCGGCTATTCGAAATCGACCGTTTCGCTCGTCTTTCGAGGGGATCCGAGCATTCCGAAAGAGACGGCCGACAAAATCTGGCGAGCGGCCCGGGAACTCGATTATCGGCCGAATCCGTTGGTTGTTTCACTGGTGAGCACCTTGCGGGCGCGGAAATCACGTTCCGCTGGTCCTGTGATTGCTTATCTCACGTCATATCCGAGCCGCACCGGTTGGAAGCGGAACCGGACATTTGAGCGGCATTTTGTCGGTGCGCGGACGCGGTGCAGCGAACTCGGCTATCGTTTGGAGCATTTCTGGTTTCGCGAGCCGGGAATGACTTCGCGCCGTTTGGAGCAGGTTTTTGCGGCGAGAAATATTCATGGAATCGTGCTCGGACCTGTTCCGACCGGCACTTTGATTGAACTCGACTGGCAACGTTTTGCCTTGGCCAAAATCGGGTTTTCGCTTTCGAGCCTACCGATTCACGCGGCTTCCAACCATCAATTGCGCGCGATAAATGTCTCGCTGGAAAAGCTGGTTGCTGCCGGCAAGCCAAGAATCGGATTTCTTCTTCCGAGCGAGGACGATATTCGCGTCGATTGCAATTGGAGCGCCGGACGTCTGCTTTACGAGCGCGGAATTGCTGCTGCCGATCGTGTGCCGGTTTTTGATAAGTCTCCGACGCGGAAGGCGATGTTGAGATGGTATTACGAACATAGCCCGGATGCGATCGTGACGACGCGGATGGAAATATTTCGGTGGCTTCGCGAAGCAGAGGTTAAGATTCCGGAAGAAACCTCGGTGATCGATCTCGATGCAGATCCGCGCGGCGAGATTTCGGGAATGGATCAGCGGTCCGAAGCCGTCGGTGCGGCTGCAGTTGATTTAGTTGTTGAGCAATTGAATTACAATCAACGCGGATTGCCATCTCATCCGCGAACGGTTTTGACTGAAGGAGTCTGGATCGAGCGAGGGACCACATCGGGTACCTGCGCCCGGCCCGATTTGTTATTAAAATAACGAAAGTTTTTGTTCTATTCGATCAGATCCACCCGAAGTCTCAGGAAACGGCGGTCGTGAGCGGAGAGCGGTTCCGTATCGAGGAAGCGGACGAGCTGGCCGTTTCCCGCGTCGGCATCGAGGAATTCGAGAGTTGCGTCGAGATCGATCCATTCGCCGAGTTTTTCCGCGCCCTGCAGTCGGAGTTCGACTCCGGAGCGATCGGGTGGAAGAAGGAATTCGAGCGCGAGATATTCCTCGCCGTTTTGCGCTACGCGCTGAGTCGTCGGTAAATCCGCGCGCGAAGGGGTGAGGGCAGGGAGGCCGAGAGCATATTTGACGAGATTGGCGATGCCGTCGCCTGCCGGATCGTCTTCGAATCCGCGCTGGTTTTCAGGAATTCCTTCGGCGTCGGCCCAAGTTTCGAAGGTTAGGCCGGCGGTGCCGCTGACGCGGGCGCCTTCGTAGATTTTCAGGTTGTCGATTCGCATTTCGAAGGCGACTGAGCCGATCACGCCAAGTCCCCAGGAGGTCATCGGTTCGCCGAGAGCGATTGCGCTGGAATGGCCAAAATATTGCAGCCCGGAATGGATGAGTTCGCCGTCAACCCAGACGTCGTAAGAGTTCGAAGGTACGGTCGCTGTTCCTTGCGCGTAGGTGACGTCTTCTTCGGAATTGTTGTAGACCCATTCGATGTGGTGGAGACGGTTGTTTTCGATCCCCGGGCGTCCGCCGGAGAGCGCGTCGTTCTCAAAGCGGAAATGATAGCGGGTGCGGTTGCTGTTGCTGAGCATGGGATCTTCGACTCCGACGCGCATCGTTGGGCCTTCGTTGCCGGGGGCGCTCGCAGAACGGAAAAAATCGAGGCTGACGGTCACAACTTTCGAAGGGCTTTGGAAGCGGTTGTTGGCGGTGATCCAGAGAGAATTTCCGAGGTCACCGCCCGGCGATTGCATGTAGAGGTAATTGTTGTTGGCCTCGCCGAAGTATTGCTCGGAGCCTTCGCTGGTCACGTAAATGTTTTGCACGTCCGGCGTGCGATAATTCCGGACCGCGTTGGTTCCCCAAATCAGGAAACTGGGAGCTCCATCGGCTTCCGGGTTGCTGAAATCGTCGGCGAAAAGAACGCCTTCTTCGGGAATGTCGGGAAGGTTGTTCGGATTGGCGACATAAGGGCCATCATAGACGGTGACGTCGTCGATGTAGAGGTGGTTTTGATCTTCTCCGTAAACGATGAATGTGAGCGATGAAAGGGCGGTGCCGACCGGGAGTTGGCCGATGCCCCGGCGGGCGTCTTTGACCGCGAGATCACCGTTGATCCAGACGTCGTAGGCATCGGATGGAAGCGCGACCCGGCCGTCGAGGTAGCGGATTGTTTCTTCGGAATTGTTGTAAACGAGTTCGAGGAGATTCGGTTCGCCGGTTCCGTAAATGTTGCTGTATCCGGAGAAGTCGCCGCCTTCGAATTGTGCGTCCTGTCGGGCAGCATTGGCACTCTGAACGGTGTTGCCGGTTCCGACGCGCAGGCGCGGGCCGTTATCGCCACTGGTACCCGGATCGTTGAAACGGAGGCTGACCGTGATCACTTCGGAAGCACTGGAAAACCGGTCGGCTGCGAGAATCCAGGAGGACTCCTGGCCTTCGTTTCCGTGGGCGCGGATTTCGAGGTAGTTGTTGTCCGCTTCTCCGAAAAGATTTTCTGAATCGGCGTCGGTTACGCGGATGATCTGGTTTTCGTAGTCCTTCATTTCGAGCGAGTTTTCGCCCCAGATCGTTTCGTTTGGAACTGCGATCACGCCGATTCCGCCCGGTTCCGTTCCGGTGTCGAGAAAAGAAGGGTTACTGAAATCGTCGTGAAAAATGACGTTCGGTGTTTGAGCCGCAGCTGAGGCTGTGAGGCAGGCGAGAGAAAATAGGAGGAGGTGCTTCATGGGCGTCGGGTTAGATTTGATGATTTTTGAATTGGGAACGATGATGCAAGGCCGGATGGACGGGTCAATTCCTATACCGATCCAGCAGTTGGAATTTTTGGATGGCAAGGAAAGTTCGCGGCGACCAATGTCTCTTATTGAGACCATGATGCGAACTCAGCTTTTTTTCTGCGGCCTGGCCGCTCTGTTGCTGCCGATGGTGGCGGGAGCGGAGAGCTGGACGACTGTTTACCGTCAGCCGTTCGGAAATGATTCCGGGGCATTTCAGCAAAGCTGGCATTACGGCTGGCGCTGGTTTCACGGTGAAGACGGAGCGGAAGGGACGCGTCTGCACGGCCGGATCCATTATTTTTCGGGTCCGCCCGTAATGGAAGCCGTCAATGCGGCGACACCTTTCGGCGATTCTGTGGTCGGCGGATATTGGGTGATCGCCTCGACGAGCCTCCAGTTTGCGTTTACGGAGATTGACGTATCGCGCGATGTTCATGAACGAATTTCCCTCGCCGTCGATCAGCTGCTCACTGCGGACGATCCGTGGCGATTTGCGGTTCGGTTAGGAGACGACTGGTTTGTCAGCGAATTTACCTTCGCCAACACGGAGGGCTGGCAGACCATCGAATTGGAACTGGCGCCTGATTTGCTCTGGATCCCGCTCGATTTTATCCCGGGAAACCGGATCGAGATCGGGACGGATTCGGTTTCGTTTGAAAACCTTAAAGGGAACATTACGGCGGTCGGTTTTTTAGGAAAGGCAAGCGTTACTGCGAGCCAGCGATTCGATAATTTTACGGTTTCGGTGAATTCGGATTCGGAGGCGATCGACGGAGTGGATGCGCCGTTGGCAAACGTCCAATTGGAGGAGATGCAGAGCAGACCTGTCACGCGCGAGGAGTTGCGGGAGGCGGTTTTCCGGTATTTCGGGCCGGGTCCCGATGAGGCCGACGCGGTCGATCCGCAGTTGGTGATCACGAGGAAAGAAGATGAAACCGATCACGAGCGGTGGCATCTCGAATACTGGGTCCATGAGGACGATCGGGCGACCGCCTATTTGCTCGTTCCGAAACCGCTGCCTGAGCCGGGAGAGAAACTTCCGCTGATTCTCGCGCCGCATCCGACTTCTTTAATAGGAAAAGATCGGGCCGTCGGGAAATACGAGCAGGAGCCGACATCGGAAAGCGAATGGAGGGAGCGGGAGGCGCGTCAATATGCGCTTCATCTTGTGCGGCGCGGTTATTTAGTGTTTGCGCCGGATCGGGCGGGCTTCGGCGAGCGGCGGTTGCTGGACGATCCTGAGGCTTCGGTGACCGATCAGATGAACGCGTACCGGGCGTTTTTGCGAGAACGTTGGCCGGGCTGGAAGCTGACAAGTGGGAAAAACGTTTGGGATCTTCGCCGGGCGCTCGATTTTCTGACGGAGCTCGATTTCGTCGACGAAAACCGGATCGCGTCGATCGGCCATTCGCTCGGTTCGTGGGACAGTCTCATGCTTGCGGCGATGGATGACCGCGTGAAGGCGGTCGTGGCGAACGCTGGTGGGATGGTGTTTTTTGACGAAAAACTTTGGGCCGACCACGAAGCTTTGCGCAATTATCTGAGCCAAACCAGCAGTCAAGGCATGAGGAAAAACGTCAATCTCTACTTGATGCTGATCGCGCCGCGTCCGATGCTCTACATCTGGTCGCTCGACGATCCATATGAGCGGGGAGATCCGAACGCTCTCGAGGGCCTGCGGACGATTCACAGTTATTATCAGACGCAATACAATGGAAAGAATCCGTGGTGGCGGCCTCCTTTCAGCATCTTTTTTCACGATCGCGGCCACGATTTTCCGCCGGAAGCCCGCGCGCTTTCCTATAGTTGGCTGGAGCGTTGGCTTGCGGAGGAATGATTCTGAGGCGAAATATAAGCGCGTCTTTTTCGTTCGATACATCACCTGAATCGCGGCTAAACTTCGACAGGTTCCCGCGCATAAGGGTTTGATTTCCGTTGATTGTGGTAACTCGACTGATCTTTTCAGGTTGAAAAATCGGTTTTAGCTTCAACGATCAACGGGCATCTATTTAAAAGCAGAACCCTAAACCCAAAGGAAAACAATGACTACCAAGCATCACCTCAAACACCGCATCTTCGCTATTATGGCGGGTGCGCTGACCTTCGCCGCTGCTCACCTCCAAGCTCAAGATTCATGGGACGTGGTTTATCGTCAGGGGTTTGCCAACGATAGCGGCTCGTTTCAGCAGGCCGGCGGATTCGGCTGGACGTGGTATCATACGGAAAACGCGACACCCGGGGCCGC
>DATGSL010000272.1:0-4396 GCA_035302665.1 Opitutales bacterium
CTCGAGATTCGGATCTCCACCGGCGGCGATTTCTTCCCGTCCCAACCGATGAACTTTTCCGCGGATCAGGAAATGAAAATGAACCCGGCAAAGCAAATGGATCGCGGTCGCATAAATGTAAACGGTCAGCACCAGCAACGGAACCATCAGCCACCCGCCGCTTTTCCAGATCTCGAATGCGTAATCGAACAGATTCATGAAGCGACCGATTCCGTTCCTCGGCGGCGGGAGAGCGCATTGACAAAAGAAACGGCAACTTTCTCCATCTGAGCCATAATTCCCGCAACTTTTCGCGCCAAGATAGCATGCAAAACGAGCGCGGGGATTGCCAAAATCAAGCCGAGCTCGGTCGTAATCAAAGCTTCAGAAATTCCAGAAATCAACGGCGTCGGATCCCCCGCACCAAAAACGGTCATCAATCGAAAGGTTTTGATGATTCCGGTCACCGTTCCCAGAAGTCCAAGCAAAGGAGCCGCAGCAGCCGTCACCGCAATGACATTCAAGAAGCGTTCCAATTTCGGATGGGTCGTCAACATCGTCTCATACATCACCTCTTCGACCATATCGGTCGATTTTTCAGCATGATCGACTGCCGCAACAAGCATGTCGCGCGTCGGTTGCGGCTGTGCTTCCGCGAGTTTCCGAGCTTCCTCCGCACCGCCATTTTTCAGCAAAGAAACGATTTCGTGAATCACCGTCGGGCGCGGATGACGAATCGAGAAAATCTGCACCGATTTCGTTATCGCCACCAAGGTCGCCGCCAAAGCAAAGAGCAAAATCGGAACAACCCAAACTCCTCCTTTGATCAAATGTTCGGAAATCGTGTCGCGAGTCTGCTCCACCGCAAAGGCTTTCCCGAGAGTCGGATCGACCGGCAAAGTTCCTTCTCCCGTCCGCGCCACCTCGAAAATTGCCGAACCGACATCTTTCTGAAAAGGCTGTACATACGCATCGAGAGAACTTCCCGCGATATCGACCAATCCGGCAAATTCACCGCTATGCTCCGCAAAATAAACGAGCGGCCCAGTTTGAACAAATGTTCCCTGACGGATCCGCCCGTTGGGAGCAAGCGCCTCCCCTTCGGCGATCTGACCACCTATCAACTCTTCCGCTGTCTGAAACGAATTTGCGATCAAAGCCAGCCCTCGCTTCAGCTTATCGAGATCGCTCGCATCGGTGTTTTCCAAAAAAAGATTGTAATTCCGCATCGTTTCGCCGAGCCGCGGCCGTTCGATCGGCGACATCGATGCGTCCAAATTCGCAACAAATCCAGGAAGGAGCGTCTTTTGCACGTAATCGACCTCGCGCTGTCGCGCCTCCACCTGCGTCCGCAATGCCTCAAGCTCCATCGCTTCGCTATCGCGCAACCGCCGCGCCTGACGGACTTTATCCGCCAATTCCTCCGCGCGCGAATCGAGTGCATTGAGTTCGCGAACCAGCGGCGAGCGTTCCTGCTGAATCTGCTCGCGCAATTCCCGCAGATTTTGCAACGATTCTTCGAGCTTCGCTTCCCGTTCGGCAACAAGCGAATCAAACGGAGTTTGTCCGCTGACGATCGATGCAAAAAATGTCAGCGCAAAGATCCAGGGAAAGATGTTCTTCATTCGTTACCTGCCCCCTGAATTTTAATCGGAAGATCGATCAATCTCGGTTCCATCGCCGATTGTTCGGCTATCGCAATCGCCTCGCCGATCGCTCCCGCCAGCTCCGGTCGCGAATGCCATTCCCATCCGTTGCTTCCGGGAATTCCAAAACCAGCATCATCTGGGGCCAAAAAATAGGCCTGACTCAACCCGAGCCACAACGTCCGAAAGCGGCCGCGATCGATCCTGCCGGGCAATTGGCGGGTTTCCTCACTGATCGTGATTTTTCCGTCAAACTCCCGGATTCCGGTCAAAAGCGTGATCACCGTCTGCATCCGCTCGCCGTGACTCAACCTCGACTCCGACGGATCGCGGGGAAGTCGCTGAAACGGAACGCTTAACTGAGTTCGGAGCGGATCGGGCAGCCGCGGCTCAAATCTCCGCAATCCGATCTCAATTTCACCGAGAAACTCCTCAATCACCGCCACTTCCTCAGCCAAACGCTCTTCCTGCTCAAGAAGTTCCTGCCGGGTCTGATCGGCAAAGGAACGCGTCTCCTGATTTTCTTCCAATTCCTTTTCGAGACGCCCAATCTTCGCTTCAGCCACGGCAATCAGATCGGCGAGCACAACCTTCTCTTCCTCCCACTCGACCTCCTCCTTTGAAATCGCTTTTTCTGCGGCGACCCATTCGCCCACGACCGTCCGCGCTTCTTCAAGCGGCGTCGCCTTTCCAAAACCGACGAGAGGGATCGACCCAACGACGGCAAATAATATCAGGATGCGCATGTTTTTATTGCTTGTTATTTTCAATCGGAATCGCCAAACGCCATTCCCCATCTGATCGGTTCCGAATTCCGAGCGGAAGCGATGCCGAAAGAATTCGAAACCTCACGAAAGAGTTCGAGTCCATTGACCGGCAAAAGTTCCATATTGAAGTCCGTCAAAGAGCTCGTAAAGGCGAATCGCCTCCGATTTAACACGAGCTTTTTCTGCAAAATCGATAAATCCCGATACATCGATTGCCTTCTTCGTGCGCGCCAGCTATTCTTCGGATGCGATGGACGTGGTCGGGATCACAAAGGCTTTGGCGATGGAGACGACCTCCTCCATCTCCCCAAACACCTTTAACTCAAAAAACCGAATCAATTATGAGCGAAAATAACAAAAACAAAGAGAAGATCGCCTTCGTCGGCGTCGGACGGATGGGCGCGAATATGGCGCGCCGACTCAAAGACTGCGGTTACGAGATCACCGCCGTGAACGACATAAATCAAGATCAGGCCGCGGCATTGGCCGAAGAACTCGGCGCAAAAAATTGCACCCGCTTGCAAGAGGTTACCGCTCTGGCCGACATCATTTTTACCGTCATATCGGATGATGACGCGATGCGGGCCATCTTCATGAACGAAGATGATAACCTTCTCATCGATTCAGCCGGAAAAATTTTCATCAACTGCGCCACGGTTTCAGCTGGAATTCAGCAGGAAGTCGCAGCTGCTGCCGAAAAGGCCGGTGCCTCCGCGATCGAAGGAGCGATGGCCTCGAGCATCAGTCACGCACGCGAAGGAAAACTCTATTTCATGGTCGGAGGCGACGAAAAGGTTTTTCAAAAAACAAAGCCAATTCTCGACCAGATGAGCGTAAATCTAAAATATATCGGCGAAATCGGCAAGGCTTCTCAAGTCAAGGCTTTGGTCAATATGGTGATGAATATCAACACCGCCGGGTTAGCCGAAGGACTCGGGTTGGCCGATGCACTCGGACTCGATCTCGAGATGATCCGCGAAGTTTTCTCTCAAACCGGAGCCAACAGCCGCGTGCTCGAGACCGACGCCGAAGATATGATCGCACGCGATCACGAAGCATGGTTCACCGCGGAACACGCGGCCAAAGATAGCGGTTTGGCAAAGGAGCTCGCCGAAAAGGTCGGTCTTACGCTGCCATTGAATAATGCGACCAAAGCGCAATACGAGAAGTTGACCGAACTCGGCAAAGGGCAGTTAGACAAATCGGGAATCTCCGAACTGACCTTCCGCGGCCGCGACAAATAATTTTTCTCCAGAAAAGAGACCAAACAACCATCAATACCAAAATCATGACACAAATCATCCCACTGATCAGCTCCGGTATCGCCGGCCCGCTCGGAGTCCTTCACCTTCCCCGCCTCTGGCAGAAGGTTTCGCTCGAAAATGCCGGAAAACTCCACAGTGAGTATCCGGGAATCGGCAAAGGTTTCGACCAGATGGTTCTCGACGGTCTCGGGATCGAGAACGCCGCGTTTACCGAATTCATGAAAACCAAACCGACCTACCCCGCGCTCGAGAAGTGGATCCGCGAACAAGAGGGCGCCAAAATTGACCAAGCCTCCATCCAGGCACTCAACAAAAGCATCACCGGCTACCATCACCCGGACGAAGATCGCCGGGAAATTCTCGCCGCTCGCGGACTCGAGGACGACGGCACAATCCTCGACGCCGTAAGCCTCAACAATCTCGAAGACTGGCAAGGCTTCTACGCTCAGCAAATCGCCGTTTAAACGCAAGAGAGCCGATTTTTTTCGCCCCGCTGGTGAATTCCCGCGGGGCATTCTTTTTAAAAGCAATATGAACGGAAGCGAGCAGCTCGCGTCTCCGATCCCGCTAAATCGAACGCTGGAACTCGTTCCTTTTACCGTCGCTCCAAGGCGCGTCGCAAATAAGCAGCAGTCTGGCTGGAGGTCACTTCCGCGACTTCTGCAGGAGTTCCAGCGGCGACGATTCTTCCTCCCTTTTCACCCGCGCCGGGACCAAGATCGATGATCCAATCACTGGC
>DATGSL010000273.1:0-3134 GCA_035302665.1 Opitutales bacterium
GCTAACATTCAGGGTTTATCACAATTGGGGACAGAAACTCGGTGCCCTCAACTGGATCGAATCGTTTCAAATCAGTCTCCAACAAATCCTCCGTCTGACACTTGTTTTGCTGGCAGCCGCTTTCGCCACCAAGGACAGCTATATCAGCCGACTTTTTCTCGGCAGTTTCATCATGATGTCCGCCGTGCTGATTTACTTCTGCAACTACCATCTGCCCGGACTGATTTGCCGCATCGTTTTTAAAGAGGGAACCGTCCCGACACTTTTTATCGGAAGTTCTGAGGAAACCAAAAAACTGAGCAACTGGATCTCGAAGAAAAGCAATCTCGGGGTCGAGGTCGTCGGCCTTTTAACCGATGAAACAACTCCGACTGCACCTTCCGGTATTCCCATTCTCGGAAAAATCTCCGATCTAAACCGGGTCCTCACAGAAAATCCGATCGGCCAGATCATCGTTCTTCAAAATTATCTATCCGAACGCGAAACCCAGCGAATCGTCGATATTTCCCAACAATACGGCTGCCGAATACGCATCTACAACAACTGGGAAAAAACCTACTCCCATCCGCTAACCATCGATCACGAAGGCGAATACACTTTCTTTACCTTCCAAAATGAGCCGCTGGAAAATCCGGTCAATCGTTCCATCAAACGGATTTTCGACATCACTTTCTCCCTTCCGGTAGTCGCTTTTATACTTCCTCCCCTGATGTTGATCGTCTGGTTCTTCCAGCGGCGGCAGGCACCTGGACCGATTTTTTACACGCAGCCGCGATCAGGTCTTACCCAACATACCTTCAACATCATCAAATTCCGCACGATGTACGATCGCGAGCAAACCGAGGAAGAGCGCGCGCGGCAGACCCGGGAGGGCGATGAGCGGATTTTTCCGTTCGGACACTTTCTCCGCCGAACCAGTATCGATGAAATCCCGCAATTCGTAAATGTTCTCCTCGGAAATATGAGTATTGCCGGTCCGCGCCCTCACCTCACCAAACACGACAAGGAATTCGCGCGCCTCATGAAAAGCTATTACACGCGCCATTTTGTTAAACCTGGCATAACCGGATTAGCCCAATGCAAAGGATATCGCGGCGAGATTTCCGAACTGACGCTTCTTCAGGAACGAATTCGTTACGACGTTTTTTACATCAACCATTGGTCGCTTCTCCTCGACCTTCAGATCGTACTTGCGACGGTCAAACAGGTTATCTTTCCGCCAAAAACTGCTGTTTAAACCGATCGGAAACAAAGCTCCGTTTTCCGATCTCGCAAATCGGCTGCAGCGACCGCGCAAATTAAATTAAGGAAAAAGCGTTCCCTTGTGCTGCACGCTTTTTACGAGCCAATCACCATCCTCTTTGACCCACTCGACCGAAAAACTCCGACGATCCCGCCCGCTGTCGTCGAAATAGGAGCCGCTGCCGACAATTTCGAGTTCCATTTGCGCGCTCGTCCGGTCCTCCGAAAGCGTTAACTCCTTCTTCCCAATTCGAACCGATAAAGCCTGAACCGTCTGGCGAACCTGAATGATGATACTCTCCAGTTCATCGCGGTCGCTGATAACCGGCAGCGGCGAGCCGAGATCAATTTGCGGATATTCGCTGATATAACGCATGATTTTCCGCGAATCCCCGATCAGAACAAAAACCGATTCATCGCCGGTTTTCTCCACCAAGTTCACAATTTCGGCGAGATTTTTCTCGATTAATTCTTCGTCGGAATCCCGGGTCAAAAACAAAAAGGCACCAACCCCGGCAAGAATCAGAAGAAAAGCAGCTATCCATTTATTTCTCATGGGGATGATCAGGCCCGCGGATGCGCCTGACGGTAAACTTCCTTCAAACGTTGAATCGAAACATGGGTGTAAATCTGGGTGCTTACAAGACTTTCGTGTCCAAGCAACTCCTGCACCAACCGAAGCTCCGCGCCTCCATTCAGCAAATGGGTCGCATACGAATGCCGGATCTTGTGCGGAGAAATATCGTGCGGCAAATCAGCGAGCGCCAGATACCGTTTTAATATTTGCTGAATCATCCGCGGATAAAGCCTCGCGCCCTTCTGATTGATCAAAACAGGGTCGTCGTATCCGGTCTCTTTCGCATAATCTCGCCGAAAAACCTCCAGACACTTCATCGCGACGCGTCCCAACGGACAAAGCCTCTCTTTATTCCCCTTTCCCGTCACACGCGCAACACCCGTTTCGAAATCGATCTGACCATAATTCAAGGAAACGAGCTCGCTGATCCGGAAACCGCCACCGTACAACAACTCCATCATCAAGCGATCGCGCCAGGCAGTGAAGTCGTCGATCGATTCATTTTCCAACAGCAGCATCGGTCCCTTGAGCAATTTCTCAATTTGCCTTTCCGTCAGAAATTTCGGCAGCCGTTTATCGAGTTTTGGAAGTGCGACACCGGTAAATGGATTTTTTTTCACCCAACCCTTCCGTAATGCAAACCGATAAAAGGCCCGGACGCCCGAAACTTGGTTATGCAGCGTCCGCCGGGAAAGTCGGCGCTGCGTCTCGATCAGAAACCCCCGCACCTGCAAGTTCGTGATTTCATCAGGATCGCCATTCCATTCCCCTTCTTCGCGAAGCCATTTAAAAAATGTAAGCACCGCCGCGGAATAATTCCGAACCGTATACTTTGAATAACGGCGCTCTTTGCTCAGAAAATCGAGAAATTGCAGCAGCCAACCGGCCATCGGTTCCGGCAATTGCTCTGATTCTGGCAAAAGAGATATTTCAGTCATTTAAATTTCACTTCGGCCAAGCGCCATTATCCGGTTAGTGATCTTCGACAACGCACGATCATGCTTGCGTGCATTCGGATCGAGAGCTGTCAGCTCCTTCCAAAACTGCGGCGAGTGATTCATCTCGAGCAAATGAGCGAGCTCGTGCCAGATCACATAATCCTTGATCTCCGGTGGCAGAAGAATCAGGCGCCAATTAAGAGAAATATTCCGTTTGGCGGAACACGATCCCCAACGACTGAGTTGATCGCGCACACTGACCTGATTCACGGGCAAATCATGACGCGCCGCCAACTCGCGTGTTCGACGAGCGAGAGTTTCCGAAGCAAACTGACGCAAAACGGCCTTTAAGTCACTTTCGTCATATCGTCCCGGAT
>DATGSL010000274.1:0-14578 GCA_035302665.1 Opitutales bacterium
TGGCTCCTTAACACGTTCGACAAAGCGGAAATCGACGCACCGGCCCGCACGATGACGGTTCCCCAACAGGACCGCCGCCTGCGCGTACGCCATCTGTTGCCGCGGAACGTGACCTACGAACAGTCGAACGAACGTCGCTATCCGATCTTTACCCGGGTCTGGGCCCGCGTTTCGGAAGCGTTTCCCGAACCGTATCACATCCGCGTCAATACGGCGGAAGATGCGGAAGATCAGCGGTTCCTTGCGTTGATGAATACCTACGGCGAAGCCGAAGGCGATCCGGTGCAAAACATCGTTCGCATCGACAACGCCACGACCGACGGACTGAACTTTATGGTCGACGGCGGCACGGAAACAGTTCTTTTCCGTCACAATCTTCGCGAACCGGGCATCATCGAAGGTTCGGGCGTTCGCGCCGACGGAATGACGGCGACTGTCCGGAAAAAGGACGACGGAATGATCGAACGTTGGTTGCTTTCCAATGGAACAGCGATTGAAGCAAACGGCATCCGTCTCGCGCATCTGGAGAGAGCCGGTGATGTTTCCGGAACATTCGAAGGAGCGGCCGCCGCTATTTTCCGGGTTTCCAGCGAAACAGAGCAAGAGATCCGCTTGCATGTGCCGACTCTTCCGAACTCGGTCTGGCTGGCACCGAAACACGAATGGAACGTGGCGGAAGAGATTCCATTTGAGTGGGAAAACGGCATTCTAACGATGCGCTGGCCGGCTATCGGTGAAGGAACGGTTTGGGTCGATCCACATTGGAACCCAGCCCAACCTTTGCCAGAATTGACCTTGGCCATCCGCGATTCCGATGGATCGACTTCATTGCCACTGCGGACCTTTGTTGCGGAAAACGGAGAATGGGTTGCCTACGCGGAATTAAATCCACGCGAAGCCGGACGCTACCGTCTGCAAAGTAGCCGTGACGATGTAGAGATCCTGCTCCAAGATCGCTGGAAGCCGCGCAAAAGTGCGAAAAACTTCGGAAGCGTTGAGGGCGATTTCCGTCCGAATATGGAGCTGTTTTTCCGCTTCGATCCTGTCGGCGAACTGCCGCGCCTTCGCGCTAACTTGAGAGAATCTCACCGCGGGCAAATCGTAAATCTTCTCCGCAATGGCGATTTCGAAGAGGGAATCCCAAATTATCCTCCACGTGGCTGGGTCGTCCGCCGGAGTTCCCGTTCGCCCGAAACCGGTTGGCCCGCCTGGACACAGGAAGACGCATTTTCCGGAGAGTCGGCGCTGAAATTTACGCGCCCCGGAGATCAGATCGCCACCCGCAGTCAACCGATCCGCTTGTCAGAAGGCGGACGTCATCTCCTTCGTTTTCAAGCAAAAGGAGATGCAACTCATGCCCGGGTCGTTGTCGATGGACGGCGCGGAAGTGGTGGGAGAATCGCGATTGAACCATCCAACGCTTGGCGCGAATACGAGCTCGAACTCGACATGGCGCCCGGCTACACGGAGATCGTTATCGAAATGAATACCGGCGGAAAACGCGACCAAACCCTCTGGGTGGACGCGATGGAATTCGGTCCGGTCGCCGACTAAAAACGGCATCCAAACGAAGCACCTTCAGGGGTAGCGGGAGCAACGGGTTCCCGCTACCCTTTTTTGTCTTCTGCCCTTTCCCCGCTCCGCTCTCCGTTTTCAGGAAAACCGATCGACTCTTGCGCGAACGCCTCCGATGACTTTACTTTGAAAAGTCAACCGCACACGAAATCCGATTATCGCTCGCCCCCCACCCTCTATGAAACGAGTCAATCTTAGAAAAGCTCTTCCGACCGCCTACGAAGCGGTTTTCAATCTCAACAAAACGATCGACGAAGCTGTCATCGCAGCAGGCATCTCAAAAGGTTTTTCGCACCTCCTGCTTCTTCGGGCCTCTCTAATCAATCAATGTGCTTTTTGCCTGCGAATGCACACGCGCGATGCACTCGAAGCCGGCGAGTCGAACGACCGAATCAGCGTGCTCGGCGCTTGGCGCGAAACCGAATACTTCGACGAAAAGGAACGCGCCTGCCTCGCACTCGTCGAAGCGATGACGACGATTTCCATCGGGCAAATCTCTGACGCAGTTTATGCGGAAGCGGCCGAAACCCTTTCCGATCAGGAAATTGCCGCCGTCGAATGGCTCGGGATCGCTATCAACATCTGGAACCGCATCGCGATCGCGAGCCGTTATCCGGTCGCCGAACCGCAATCTCCACCTGATTGAAGGTCGCCGAAATATCGCTCCCAAGGATCATGAATTCTTGAACCTCGTTTCCTTTTGTTTCATTCTCGATCTACCCGCAGAACAAGAAAGTTCATACGGCAACAAAAGAAAAAAAATGAAACAAATCCTTATTGCTCTCGTTATCTCAGGAACCATTTTCACCAACCTTCCGGCCCATGCGGCCGATCAGGAACAAACCGGCATGACTCCGGAGAAAGAGGAATCGTTTTCGCTGATCACTGAAAATGCGGAAGAAGGTTTTCAACTCGCTATTACGCTCGCGCGAAAAGGCGTGACAGAAACGCAATCGGACCGGGAAATCCTTTTCGAACAACGGGAAGTTTATGCGAAAGATGCCGAGCTTCTGATCGCAGCCTCCCAAGTGATCGCCATTCATTTCCAGACGATCGCCGCCGCCAATAATTTCTGGATTCCCGAGGAATAAATCCCGCCGAAAAGCGCGCCTCCGGAAAGAGGATTTCATCAACTGGCTACCGAAAAACCAAGTCCATCCCTCACAAACCGAAAGGTTCGCTCCCAAGCTCCGAGCCGGACATGGCTTTGGTATCCGTTTGTCGTTTTTTCCCTCTTAAGTGCGCTGATTCCCGGGTTTCTCTTTGCAATCGCGCTCGCCCTCGCCCCGTTGGCCGACCGTGCTACCGATTTGTGGTATCCGACGCTGATTCAGGCTCACGGTCATGCAATGATTATCGGCTGGGGCGCGAGCATGATTTTTGGAATCGCCCTCCACTTTCTTCCCCGTTTGCGCGGTCAAAAACTGATCGCGCCTTCTGTCGTTCCGTGGGCTTTTTATCTTTTCGCCAGCGGAACGATTTTGCGCGTTTTCGGGCAACCTTTTCTGGCTTGGTATGGATTTTCCGAAAAAAGTCTCCTTGTCCCGATCCTTTTCGGCGGTGTCTCTCTTCAGACCGCCGGGATCGTCGTTATTTTGATCCTCCTTTTTTTAACTTTTCAGAAGGGTCCGCCGATCCAAGTCAAAAAAGGTTTTCTACAAATCGTTCCTCCGCTGGCGATTGCCGGACTCGCATTTTTCCTCGCACAAGCTTCCTGGATCTGGGTCATGCTCTCAACCGGAACGAACAATCTTCCCCTGTTTCCACACGCTCTCAATCGGACTTCGATTGAGATACTTCTTTTTGGTGCGGTCGTCGCCATTTCGTTTGCCATGTCCGCCCGCCTCTTTCCTCTCAGTTTTCGCATCCAACATGCATCGCAGCCACTTTTGTGGACGGCTTCCTTTTTTCTTTTGATCGGCGTCCTTCTAACAGCAACAAATGGTTTCGCCCTTCAGCTTCCGGCCGCCGAGGGAATCGCAGCACTCGCGTTTTCCTGTGGAGTCGGATTTGGAATTCCCGCGATTCGTGTCTGGCATAAACGAACTCCTTTTCCGGGGAAAAAACGGATCTACCGCCTCTCGCGCGATCCGGCCGGTTTGGGAGTTCTCTCCGCTTACTGTTGGGCAGCAGTCGCCGCAATTTTCCTTCTCTTTTTCTCCCTCCAGACCTTCGAAAATATATTTCCAGGCAGCCCCGTTTTGGGAAAAGACCTCGCCCTTCATGGAATGGGAGCCGGATTTATGACGATTTTAATTATATCGGTCGGCTGGAACATGTTGCCCGGTTTCGCCGGCGGAACACCTCGCGGACAGAAATGGTTTATCGGTGCGCTCATTCTCGCCAATCTCGCCGCCCTTCTTCGGATCATTCCCGGAACAATTCTTTTTTTCACCGGGTCCGAAATCGGCCGCACCATCTATTATCCGACCTTGGCAACTGCCGGAATTTTCGGATTTTTCGCCATCATATTTTTTGCACGGGCGCTCGCAGTCAGTTGGAAAAAAGAAAAATAATGGGCCAAAAAGGATTGCGAATCGCTTCCACTCACGGTTTTCCTTTCCAAGCTTGACCACCTGTCGGAATCGGTGAGCCTTTTGGGAGGATGACAACACCTCTTGAAGCAAATTTCGACGATTACAAAAAAGCGGAAGCCAAGGCGCTCGAGATTCTGAAGGAAATGAAAAAGTCGAGTGTGCGTCCGATGGATATCGAACTCGCTCTGTTAGTCGCCATTTTCGAGCTTCACCGCGGCAGCCTGAAAGCCGAAAATATCGTTCGAATTATCGAAGGTCACCTCGCCACACTCGGTCCGTTTTACAACGAATGATTCAATGGAAATAATCGGCCGGTGCCGATTCTATTTTTCCGACCGGTAGCTGCGGGCGAGCAGGCTCACCGGATGTTCGACCCGGATTTTCAAACCTTCCTGTCGAACTCCAGACTGTAACTGGATCATGCAGCCCGGATTTCCCGTTGCGACGACCTCTGCTTCTGTCGCCGCCACATGTTTCATTTTCCGTTCGAGAAGTTTTTGTGCGGTTTCCGGCTGAGTGATGTTGTAAACACCCGCACTTCCGCAACACCAAGTCGACTCTCCGAGCTCCCGAAGCTCCAGTCCGGGAATGCTTTTTAAAAGATTGCGCGGTTGTTTCGTAATCTGTTGGCCGTGACAAAGATGGCACGCCTCATGATAGGTCACGTTTTCAGGTTTTTCAGAAACCTTGGGCGGCCGGATCCCGATTTCATCGAGCCATTCGGAAATATCGCGCACCTTTTCTGCCCACTGGCGAGCTTTCGAAGCATAATCGGGGTCGTCAGCCAGCAACCGGTCATAATGCTTCAAATGAGAGCCGCAGCCCGCCGCATTCGTGATAATCGCATCGAGCGAATCGAGATCAAATTGATCGATATTCCGGCGCGCGAGTTCTTTTGCGAGCTCCCATTCTCCGTTGTGTCCGTGGAGAGATCCGCAACAGGGCTGTCGGCGCGGAGTCACGACTTCACAATTATTCGCCAGAAGGACATCGGCCGTATCGCGGTTGATATCCGAAAATGTCAAATCCTGCACGCAACCGGTCAGTAGACCAACACGGTATTTCTTCTCCGACGGTGTCTCGACCGCCGCGATGATCTCCTGAGAAAAATGTCGACGGACGGACGGTGTCAATGGCTCGAGTTCGCGGAGATCCTTTGGCAAAAGTCGCGTAAGCTGTAACTGCCGTATTGCCGTCTGCAATCCGACAGCCTGATAAAACCACAGGAGCCGACCGAGAAAATGAAGCAATCGCGGGCGCTTAAAAATGACCTTCAATGCAATCCAGCGGACGAAATTCCGTTTCGGCTTATCAAGAACTCCTTGACGCTCCGCCTCGGCACGAGCCATTTCGAAGAGCTGCGTATAATCGACATCGGCTGGACAGGCGGTGGTGCAGGCGAGACAGCCGAGGCAGAAATACATTTCCTCGGCAAAAGCTTTCGTTACTTCGAGCTCCTCATCAGCGATCGCCCGCATCAGGGAAATCCGTCCGCGCGGACTGTTTTTTTCCTTCCCCGTAATAACGTAGGTCGGACAGGTCGGCAGGCAAAGCCCGCAATGCATGCACTGTTGAAGAACCGAATAATCGAGGTCCTTCAGATACGAACCGGTTTTCCCCGGATCGGGTTCAAGGCGAACGTGTGGCGGTTTTTCTTCCACCAGATCGGAAGAACTCGGAACTGTTTTTCCCGTTTCCACTCAGTCGAACATTTTTCCGGGATTGAGAATGTTTTTAGGGTCGATCGATTGCTTCAATGTTTTCATCAGTTGAAAACTCGCATCGGAAAACTGGCGCGGCAAAAATTTCTTTTTCGCCAAACCGACGCCGTGCTCTCCGGTAATCGTGCCGCCGAGTTCGATCGCATAATCGAAGATCTCGACCATCGCCTTTTCCACGCGTTCCATTTCCTCGGTGTTTTTCTCATCCGTTAAAAAAGTCGGATGAAGATTCCCGTCCCCCATATGTCCGAACGTCCCGATCATTAACTTGTAACGTTCCCCGACGTCCTGAATGAACTTGATCATCCGCGTTAACTCGCTCCGGGGAACCGTCGCATCTTCCAAAACCGTCGTCGGACTGATCCGAGCCAAAGCGGAAAAAGCGGCCCGGCGAGCCGTTGCCAGCCGCTCGCTTTCGGCGGCTGTTTTGGCGACCTGCACCTTGGTTGCGCCATGTTCACGAGCGATTTGCGCCATCGTTTCTGCTTCCTCTTCGACAACCGCCGGATGACCGTCACTCTCCATCAAAAGGACCGCTTCAGCATCGAGCGGAAGGCCGATTTTCGCAAAATCCTCGACGCACTTGATCGTGATCCTGTCGAGAAATTCCAACGTGCATGGAATGATTTTTTTCTGGATAATTGCCGAAACAGTGTCGGAGGCTGCCTCCATCGTGGGAAATTCCGCGAGCATCGTTTTTCTCGCCTGTGGTTTTGGAAGCAACCGCAAAAGAACCTTCGTGATAATTCCGAGCGTGCCTTCGGAACCGATGAAAAGATCCTTCATGTTGTAGCCAGCCACGTCTTTTACGCATTTATTTCCGTACCAGCAGATTTCGCCATCGGGCAAAACGACTTCGAGCCCCATGACATAATTCCGAGTCACACCATACTTCAGGCCACGCAAACCACCGGAGTTTTCAGCCACATTTCCGCCGATCGTGGAAACAATCATCGATCCCGGATCGGGCGGATAAAAGAGACCGACCTCATCGGCGGCATTGAAAACGTCATTTGTTAAAACACCGCATTCGACAAAAATGGTCAGATTCTTCTCATCGAGTTCGAGAATCCGATTGAATTTCAAAAGGCACATCACGATGCCTTCAGCTGCCGGAACACTGCCTCCGCTCAATCCGGTGCCGGAGCCGCGTGTAACGACCGGAAAACCTTCCGCCGATGCGAATTTGAGGATCTCCGAAATCTCCTCAACCGTTTCCGGAAAGACCACGCATTGCGGCTGCTGACGGATCGCTGCGGTGCCATCGAAGCCGTAAGGAATCAGATCCTCCGCCTCTGTTAAAACCTTCTCCGCGCCGAGCAGAGTTTCGAGACGTTCGACCAAAGCACGTGCCGTTTTCACAATCGATAAAAACTCAATCGGACAACTCGGTGATCGGCGTCAGATCGAATTTCCGAAATTCCATCTCCGATCCTTCTGCTTGGATCGCGATCTGCCCGCTCGAGACCGTGCAATCGAATCCGTGGTTGACCAGATCGTCGTTGACCCAGACTTTGATCTCGCGATCGACACACTCGATTTTTACGGAATTCCATTCGCCGACCGGTTTTTCAGAATCGTCGGTCAGATTTTTGATCCGCCGCGCTTTTCCTTCGGTGGCACCCCAATTTTCCTCCGGACCGCGTCTCGCTACCATATCCGGCACTTTGATATCTTCCAAAATGCACCAAAAATCACCGGCGTTGGTATGCTCCAGCTGAACTTCGAGCGATTGAGGAAACATCCGATAAAGCGCGCGGGGCGTTGACGCATGAACCAGAATCCCGCCATTTCCCGGTTTCCCCGGAAAGCGATACTCCACTTCGAGGCGATAATTTTCATATTCCTCATCGGTAATCAAATGGCCTCGCGGATCGCCGAGAGTCACAAGCAGACCATCCCGAACCAAAAAAGGATTCGCGGCCTCGGAATTATTATCCATCTCCGGCACGTCGACATGCCATCCGGTTAAATCCTCGCCGTTAAAGAGGGAGATCGTTTCCGCGAAAAGCGAAATCGAGAAAGCGAAAGAAACAAGCAGAACCGATAAGAATGCTTTCATAATCAAGAGAAGGCAGGGTTGTTTTTAAATTAAAGAAAAAATGACCGTACCGCGTCGGCGAAGCAATCGAAAACAAGCTGGCTTAACAAGCGGATCCAAGCCTGTCGCCCATCTTTGCATAGAGTTCGCGATTCTGGGCCGTGTTTTCAACGAGATCGGAATCGAGCCGGATGCGGCCTTTTTCAAAAAGCAAAATCGTGCAGGAACCTCCGAACTTAAAATAACCTTTTTCGGCCCCCTTTTCCACCGGCTTTCCAGGCAGATAGGTATTTACCAAACTTCCTACGCAGGTCGCTCCGATCTCGGCATAAAGAACGGTGCCAAAAATGGGTGATTCGAGTAACGAGTAGCTTCTTTTATTCGCGGCGAGATAGCCCACATTCTGCCGAAGCGCGATCGGATTGACCGAATAAAGCCAACCGTTGATCAAACGCGATTCCCCGGCAATCCCGTCACACGGAAAATGATAACGATGATAATCGACCGGACAAAGTCGCGAAACAATCGCAGCTCCGTCGGCATAACGTTCCGCAAGCTCGTCATCCTGCAGAAAACGGCGGAGATCAAAACGCTCGCCTTTGGCAATAAAACTGTCCGTCTCAGCAAGCGATTGATATCCGAGGTGCCGCCCATCGGCCGGGAAACAAGCAATCTCCTCTCCCGGTGCAATCGGTCGGGCTTCCGGTTTTAAACGCCGATGGAAAAAGTCGTTAAAGGAGGCAAAGGAATCAGCCGGGGCCCGAAATTCGGTCGAATCGATTCCATATTTCTCGATAAATGGCGCAATCCGAACTTTGCTTTTGGGCTTATTCATCGCGCGCCCATAGAGCTTGGAAAAAAAGGGTCGACGGACGAGAAGATTCAGAAACAGTCGGCCCGGCGCAGTTTCGTAGCTCCACCGGAGCCATTTCTCGCCATAAATCGCTTCCTCTTCTACTTTCCCGCTGTAACGGTTAAAAAAAGTGATCGGTTCAACTTTCATCCGAATCAAATTCAACAAAACGAGCGCCGATTGACCTTCGGCGCTCGCGGAAAAAATCTGACTTTTTAGGAACGTGCGCTTGCCGTTCCTTCGCTCTTTCCTCGTTTAGTTGTTTCCGGAAAGATCTTTGTAAGCAACGATCCGAATCGAGTTTACGCCCATCCGGTTGGCAGGGGTGCTGTTTTCCCGCCCATCCGGTTTTACTGCCGCCGTAGCGATTTTTTCGAGAACGTCGTCGCCATCGACCAATTTTCCGAAGGCCGTATATTGGTTATCGAGAAAACGGGCATCGCCATGAACGATAAAAAACTGGCTGCCGGCCGAATTGGGATCCTGCGAACGGGCCATCGAAATTACGCCACGAACATGAGGGCGATCGTTGAATTCAGCCTTGATCTTATAACCGGGATCGCCGGTTCCGGGCATTCCCCGTGCTCCTTCCTTTGTGAAGGGACACCCACCCTGGATCATGAAGCCCTTGATGATCCGGTGAAAAGCGGTTCCATCGTAAAACTTTTCATTCGCGAGCTTTTTGAAATTCTCCACGGTCTTCGGCGCGACGTCCGGCCAAAAGGCAATAACCATATCGCCCTGATCAGTGGAGATTACCGCTACTTCCTCATCGGGTGCGGGTTCTTGAAGATTACTTTGATCACTCATGTTTTCAGAATTTGAACTGGCTGCAGCTTCGGTTTCGGAAACATCCTCCGCTTCGGAAGTGGCTTCCGTTTCGGCAACTGTCTCCGTCTCAGAGGCTGCTTCAACTTCGGAAGCTGTTCCTGCAGTTGCAGCAATGTGGGTTCGGCCCGGAGGCGTGTCGAGATTTTCTTTTATTTTTGGGCCCATCCAGAAGGAAATTCCGAGGAAAAGGACGCAGATAAATACGAAAAGATAGATGAAGTGATTTTGCTTCATATCTGACGAGATGATTCCTGTTTTTCGTTTAACACAGAAGGACCGCGATCCAGTAAATCGGAATCGCGGTCCTTTAAGGAAAACGTTTTAGCTATTCGCGAGGTTGTCGATGACCCCGATAATCGGCAGGAAAAGCGCGATAACGATAATTCCGACAATAAATGCCAGAATAACGATCATGATCGGCTCGATAATCGACGTCAGCGCCGCAACGGCATTGTCGACCTCTTCATCATAAGTGTCGGCGATCCGATTGAGCATTTCCGGAAGTTCCCCGGTTTCTTCTCCGACGTCGATCATACTCGTCACCATCGACGGAAAAACCTTCGACGCTTCAAGCGGACCTGAAACCGAATCCCCTTCTTTAACACGGTCGTGCACTTTCTCGATCGCATCCATCAAAATACGGTTTCCGATCGTGTCCCGGGTAATCGTCAGACAATTCAGAATCGGCACTCCACTCGATAGAAGCGTGCCAAAGGTTCGGGAAAAACGGGCAATGGCAGCCTTTCTGAAAAGATCCCCGACCGGAGGAACGGTAATCATCGCCCGGTCGACCGCCCGCGCTCCCTGATGAGTTGATTTGAGAATCTTCATCACGACAAACAAGGCGATGAAAATTCCGATCGTAATCAGAAAGTGGTCGCGCACGAAATAACTGACATTCATCACGATCTGCGTCAGCATCGGCAACGGCGCTCCATCGAGCAATTCGTCAAAAATCTCCTGGAACTTCGGAACGACGAAGACCATCAAAAAGGCGAGAATTCCGATCGCGATCCCGAGGACAATGATCGGATAGACCATGGCGGCCTTTACCTTACCTTTAATCGCAATCGACTTCTCCATGAACCGCGCGAGACGATTCAGAACCACATCGAGCACCCCGCCCGCCTCACCGGCTTTCACCATATTCACATAAAGGCGATTGAAGACTTTCGGGTGCTGCAGAAGTCCATCGGAAAAGGTGTTTCCCGAGCGAACGTTTTCGCTGATCTCCTCGAGAACGAACTTGAAGCCGACATTTTTCTCTTGTCGCGTCAGAACTTCGAGACTCCGAAGAAGGGGCAGACCGGCTTGCAGCAGTGTGGAAAGTTGACGGGTAAAAACAGCCAGACCTTTTTCCTTGATGATCTTCCCGATCGTCAACGGCTTTTTGCGGGTCGTAGCAGGTTGGGCTCCCCAGGAGCGGGCTTTCTTTTTCCCTTTGTCCGCAGAAGAAATGTTCGTAACGAACAGGCCCATTGATTTTATCTGGGCGGTCGCGTCTTCGCTGCTGGAAGCAGAAAGGACTCCGGATTTTTGTTTTCCGCTGGCATCAATTGCGGTGTAGGAAAATTTCGGCATGGTCGTAAAAAAAGCTCGGTATTAGGTGTATTTTATCACTTCCTCAATGGTTGTTGCACCGTCGAAAATCGCACGCAATCCATCATCCCGAAGAGAACGCATCCCTTGTTCCATCGCTTTCTGGCGAACCGCCAGGGCAGGTGCACGTTGCGTGACAAGATCCCGGATCGAGTCGCTCACGCGAAGCATCTCGTAAATCCCGAGGCGCCCGCGGTAGCCCGATTCGTTGCACTCATCACAGCCCCGGCCGTAATAAAACTCGTTATCGCCAATATCGACCGGATCGAGTTCGAGCTGGGCGATCAACGATTCGCTCGGTTCATACGCGGTTTTACAAGTCGTGCAAATTCGACGGACAAGTCGCTGTGCGAGAATCGCTTCAAGGGAAGCCGACAGAAGGAACGGCTCGACTCCCATATCGATCAAACGCATCAAGGCGCCGGGAGCATCGTTCGTGTGAAGGGTGCTCATCACCAAGTGTCCGGTCAAAGAAGCCTGAATCGCGATCTGCGCCGTTTCGAGGTCTCGGATCTCCCCGACCATGATGACGTCCGGATCCTGACGGAGAAACGATCGGAGAGCCGCCGCAAAGGTCAATCCCTGAGCAGGATTTACCGGAACCTGCATAATTCCTTCAATCTCGTACTCAACCGGATCTTCCGCGGTAAGCAATTTCGTCTCAACGTCATTGAGAAGCCGCAAACAACTGTAAAGGGTCGTCGTTTTCCCGGATCCGGTCGGACCGGTCACAACGAAAATTCCGTTTGGCCGATCGATCACATCGATGATCGTTTCATGCACGTCTTCGGGCAGGTTGAGTGCATCGAGATCGAGGTTGACGACCGTCTTGTCGAGCACCCGAAGAACGACACTTTCGCCAAACTGCGTCGGCAAAGTTGAAACCCGGAGGTCGACTTGGCGACCGTTGATCGTCGTCTTGATACGGCCATCCTGCGGAATACGTCGCTCGGAAATATTCAGTCCGGCCACGACTTTGATCCGCGAAGTTACCGGCAAAGCCAACGTTTTCGGTGGAGGTGCCATCTCATAAAGCGCACCATCGATCCGATAACGAATTTTAAATTCGTCTTCAAATGGCTCGAAGTGAATGTCGGAGGCTTGATCCTTGATTGCCTGATTGAGAACAAGATTCACAAACCGGATAATCGGCGTTTCGCTCGCAACGGCCTCAAGCTCCTTTTCCGAATCGGCATCCTCCGAAAATTCGAAAGACCCGAGTTCTTTCAACAGATCCTCGACGGAAGCATCGTCCTCGCCGTAGGTATTTCTAATGAGCTGCGAGACGACTCCCGGATCGGCGACATGAATCGCAACGTTCCGATCGAGGGCAAAGGTCAAATCATCGTGAATCTGACTGTTGAACGGATCGATCGCTACGAGATTCAAAGTCGTCCCATCGTCGGAGATCGGCAAAACACCGTACATCCGGGCGATGCTCCCCTGAACCAATTTCATCTGCTCCGGGGGCACCTCCGATGGAGGGTCAATCACACTCGTCCCGAGATATTCAGCGATCGCCTGTAAAAGGCCCTCCTTCGATATTTGGCCGGCATCGATTACGATATCAGCCAATGGCCGTCCGCTCCGCGAGTGTTCTTCAAAAAGCTCCCGAAGCTGAACGGGATCAATACGTTCCTGTTCTTTCAGGAGGTCGTAAATTGTCTGGCTGTGGGCATCAAACATGGAAATCTTTTTTTAAATCATTCTCCATCGATCTATCGGCTCATCGCCGGGAACGGGCGCGGATATCAGTCTGCGAAAGTCTATCAGTAGTTTTTGATGTCGGCACCGAGCGCTGCAAGTTTTTCTTTCATCTCCGTCATGCTCTGAGAGTGCTCAATCGCCTGATCCGCGCTGATGATATTACGGTTATAAAGACTCAGAAGGTGCGCATCGAGCGTGATCATTCCGAGATTGGCTCCGGTTTGGATATCGGACTGAATCCGGTAGGTTTTGTTGTCACGGATCAACGCCTGAATCGAATTAGTCGCGACCATCAACTCGAATCCTGCGACACGTCCTTTAGTAATCCGGCGGCAAAGCACCTGCGAGATCACCGCGACGATCGACGACGCAAGCTGCGTGCGGATCTGGTCCTTCATATTCGCCGGAAACGCATCGACAATCCGGTCAACGGTCCGGGCGGCTCCGGTCGTGTGCAAAGTCGCAAAAACAAGGTGACCGGTTTCCGCAGCAGTCACAGCGGCCTCGATCGTCTCCAAGTCACGCATCTCCCCGACCAGAATCACATCGGGGTCCTGCCGCAAAGCGCGTTTAATCGCTTCGGCAAAACTCGGAACGTCGGTCCCGACTTCCCGCTGCGTCACGATACACCGTTTGTGATCGTGATAATATTCGATCGGGTCCTCGACCGTGATGATGTGCCCGTCGCGGTTCTCATTGATGTAGTTAACCATCGAGGCGAGCGTCGTGCTTTTCCCCGATCCAGTCGGACCCGTAACAAGGATCAAACCACGGGGACGGAAGAGAAGCTCCTTCACTTTCTCCGGCAAACCGATCTTGCGAAGGCTCATTTTTTCATTCGGAATCTTCCGCAAAACGATTCCGAAATTACCTTTCGCTTTCAAAACACTGACGCGGAACCGGGCGCGGTCTTTAAAAGCAAAACCAAAGTCCGTTCCCCCCTGCGTTTTCACCAACTGCTGATGATGGTCGGAGGTAATCGCCTGCATCAGCTGTTCAGCATCAGCAGGTGTCAACGGAGCACCGTCAACCGGCACCATGCTGCCACTCAGCCTCAAAGTCGGAGGCTGACCAACCTGGAGGTGGAGGTCCGAGGCATCCTCGTCACACACCAGGGTCAAAAGTTCGTTCATTTCGTAACTCATAAGTCAGGAGAGAAAAAATTACTTCGCTGATAACCGATCAATCATAGTCACCAACAGTGATGGACAAGACCTCTTCCGGAGTCGTCAAACCGGCCGTCGCTTTTCGAATACCATCTTCACGCAGCGAACGCATACCGGTTTCCCGGGCCTTGCGGCGGATCGCCCCCGTGCTGGCATTCTCATAAATCAGGCGCTCGATCTCTTCGGTAACACTGAAAATCTCGACAATGCTCATCCGCCCCCGGAAACCGGTTCCGTGACAATTCGAACAACCTTTTCCAATCATGAAAGTCGCTGCTTCCGCCTGTGATTCGGTCATGTTCAGCGCTCGCAAATGAAGCGGATCGGGCGTGTAAGGCTCCTTGCACTTGGAACAGATCCGACGGACCAGTCGCTGGGCCATGGTCGCACGCAAGGAAGCTGCAACAAGGAATGGCTTCACTCCGATATCAACCAGACGGGTAACCGCGCTGGGCGCATCGTTCGTGTGAAGTGTACTGAAAACCATGTGTCCGGTGAGAGAAGCGTTGATCGCGATCTCCGCCGTCTCCAAGTCTCGAATCTCCCCG
>DATGSL010000275.1:0-5556 GCA_035302665.1 Opitutales bacterium
CTGCACAATCGCTGCCCCAACTGCGGTGGAAAAACGCTCTTTGCCAGCGGCCTGACGATGAACCGGGAGTGCCCGAAGTGCGGAATGGCATTTGAGCGCGATGACGGTTTTTTTCTCGGTGCTGCCACGCTGAATTATGTCGTAGCGCTCTTTCTGGCGCTGCTGCCGGTTCTCATCCTTTTTTTAACCGGAATTTTGTCGGTGAAGGTTGCTACCTTGCTGGGAATGCTCGGAGCTGTTTTTTTTCCCATCTTATTTTATCGAACTTCCCGCAGCTGGTGGCTGATGTTTTATTTTTATTTTCTTCCGCAGGAATTGCCGGCCAACCGCAAGGACGTTCCGCCTTACGAAGATAACGCCTGAAATCGTCGATTGGGCAATTTTTGTTAAACCGTTCGACGCTCAAAGGAAAAAAGAAATTGCTGCGCAAATCCGGCGAGCGCCCCGAAGTGGATCCGTCCAAAATGAGCAATTTGGCTGTTGCTCCATCGGTCGAGATGGTAGCGATCCTTCATCACCCGAAGAATCCAAACGTCGACCGGAAAGGCTTCGAGTTTTCCGGCTCCAAAAAGAAGGACACAATCGGCAACTTTTTCGCCGACGCCAGGAAACTCCATCAGACGGCGGCGGGCTTCCGGATATGGAAGATTTTCAATTTCGTCGAGGCAGCCCGGATTTTTGGCGATGATCCGCGCGGTCGCATGAATGTAGCGGGCGCGGAATCCGAGTCCGCAGGTGCGCAGATCCTCTTCGGAGACGGCTGCCAGCTGTTTCCAGCTTGGAAGAGCATAAAAACCGGGCGCAATTTCCGTTCCAAAGGTGCGGGCGAGGTTTTCGCACATCTGTTTGATCTGGACGATTTGTTTTGTCGCGCTGCAAAGAAAGCAAAGAAGTGTTTCGCCGAATGGTTGTCGCAGAATCCGTAGCGACGGGAACGTGTCGATGCATTGGGCGAGATGGTTGTCGCTTCGCCACGGAAGTTGATCGCGGAGGTCGCGCCAGTTTCGATCGAGTCCGAAATAGGTGCGGATTGTATTACGGACGTCTTTGATATTTTCCGTTAGAAGTGAGCAAGCGGCCTTTCCGTCCGAGGAGCGCTCGATGCGACAGATGGAGCGGCTCCATTGCCCGAGCCAGCTGCCGTCCTTTTGGCGGTTCCAGCGGAAGGCTTGGCCGCCGTCGAGGAGTTCCGCAAGATCTGCTTCGGTGAAGGAGTCTTCAAAAAGAACCTTTTGGTTGGGCGGATCGATTAACATTTTTTAAAAGTGGAGAAGATCGCACAGGCTGGCGCAGCGGCGCTATTTCTGGCAAACCCGGTAGCAAAGGATTGCCGGCGGGTCTTACCTTATCGAGCTGCGTTTAATCTTCAATACTCCAAAGAAAACTCTGCGCTTCGGCGAGTTGTGTGCCCTTTTCGTCATGAAAGGAGAGGTGCCAAGCGAGCGGACGCGCTTCAGGATCGGGCCAATCGTCACCGGTGAGACCGATCAGAAGTAGTGGGTTTTTCCTTTTGGCCGGACCGAGCGGAAAAGTGAAGAGGGTCGGCTCGATATCGCCAGGTAAGATCACCTGGAGTCGGACCGCTTCTTCGACGACTTCTTTCTGATACGGGTAAGAAGTCAGCCGGATGGTAAAATAATATCCGCTCCGGTCTTCATCCTGCGTTCGGACGATGAGATCGCCGCCGGTATTTTCGCGGTAGGTGAAAAATTCGGAAATCCGGTAAAACTGATCGTTTTCGAGATATTCGGCCCGTGTCCGTTTGATTTTTACTTCCGCCTGTCCAAAAACCGGCGTCAGTGAAAGCAAAAGGAGGAAAACGAGGACAAATTTACCAGCGTTGCCGTTGGAGATGGATAATTTCATACAAATGTTCCGGTAGATCGCGGAGGAAAATACTCGGTTCCAGGCGGAGCGGCATCCCTTGGCCACCGATTCTTGGGTGCGAAAGGTAAAGTTCGTCCATTGCGCGGGTGACTCCGACGTAAAAAAGACGCCGTTCCTCTTCGATATCGCCTTCTTCGATCGCGCGGCGGAGCGGGAAAAGTCCGTCGGCCAACCCGATCATGAAAACGACGGGAAACTCGAGTCCTTTCGCCTGGTGGACGGTCGTCAGCCGAAGCCTGCCTTGCTCGTCGTCGACGGCGCTGGCGGTTGTTTCGGAATTCAGAAGCACGAGCTGCGCGAGCAAATCCTGCATCTCGTCGTATTTTTCCGCAAATCCGACCAGGCTTCTGAGATCGTCGAGGCGCGACGGGTAGTTGTTAAAGGCACCTCGGACGTAGTCGCCATACCAGCCATCGATCGCGATCTGGGTGGCGGCTGCCGGAGTGCTTTTTTGACAATGTTCCGCGATATCGTGAAGGGACCAGATCAATTTCGGCCATTCTTCACGGGAAACTGTCGGAACCTTTGCGATGATCGACGGATCGAGAAGTCCTTCTATGACAGAGGTTTTGTTCTTCTCGGCGAATTCTGTTCCGAGCTTGTGGAGGCGGAGAGCGGTTTTCGGACCGATTCTCGGCAGCAACGATGCGATGCGCTGGAACGAGGAGATATCTTTTTGATTATAAGCGAATCGGAGTTGCGCAATCAGATCGCGGATATGGGCCTGTTCAAAAAAACGGATTCCGCTTGTGATCTGAAAGGGGATGTGGCGCCGCGCGAGTTCCATCTGAAGATCGAGCGATTGGTAATGGGCCCGGTAAAGGATGGCGATATCGGAGAGGTTGACGCCTTCGTCGAGAAGTCCGCCGATCCGTTGAATGATAAATTGTGTCTGTTCCTCCGTATCGAGCGTCGGAATCAGATAAGGACGAACATTGCTGTCGCGGGCCGCGCGGAGTTCTTTTTTGAATTCGATTCCCGGTTCCTGGGAAATTAAAACCGCATTGGCGAGGTCGAGAATCTCGGGACTGCTCCGGTAGTTGATCTCGATTTTGTAGATTTTTGTTCCCGGGTGACGTTCGGGGAAAGTCGTGATATTGGTGAAATCGGCTCCGCGCCACGAATAGATACATTGGGCATCGTCGCCGACGGCCATCACGCGGTGGTGAGCTGCAAAAAGATCGACGATCCGCGCCTGCAGGACGTTTGTGTCCTGATATTCGTCGACGAGAATATATTGAAACCGGTTTTGATAATATTCGCGGACCTCCTCGTGGTTTTCGAGAAGGAGGACAAGATACTCGAGCAAATCATCATAATCGACGACCTGCTGCTCGAGTTTTTTCTTCTGATAAGCTTCGAAAAAGAGCGCAACTTTTCCGGCAAGTTCCTTGAAATGTGGAAAATAGCGATCGACCGCCTGTTCCGTCGTTAGACGTGTGTTGCGCGCCATGCTGTAGATATCGCCGAGGAGGCGCGCTTTCGGATTCGCTTTATTTTTGAAAAAACCGGGATCGAGTTCGCGGACCGCCTCGCCCATTAGCGACTCGGCGTCGCTCGAATCGAGGATCGTATATTGTTTGCCGATCCCGATCAATTCGCCGTGGATGCGAAGGATTTTTTGTCCGATATGGTGAAAGGTTCCGCCCCAGAAACGGTGGCTGGGAACACCGGTCAATTCTTCAACGCGCTCGAGCATTTCACGCGCCGCTTTATTCGTAAACGTCAGTAGAAGGATTTCGCCCGGGCGCATTCCCTGTTCCAGAAGCCAAGCGACGCGGTAGGTGAGGGTGCGTGTTTTACCGGAGCCGGCACCGGCCAGAACGAGCGCAGGACCGGGAGGTGCCGTTGCCGCTGCAAATTGTTCGTCGTTGAGCTGTGCACCGTAATCGATCGGCGGAAAAGAAAAACCCGATCGTTTGTTATCGAGAGAAAAATCCATTCTGAAGCGTTACTTATTCACGGAATCAGGAAGCGGGCAAAGGAATAGAGCAGAATCCTCTTAAAATTCAGTCGAAAAATCGATTTTCAGAGGAAATTCAGGCTTTTCGTTTTCAGCTCCGATTATTTCGGTTAGTTTTAAGGGGAATTGGAGGTTTGCCATGAGTTTATTACGATCGATCAACCCGGCGACGGGCGAGGAAATTCAGCGGATTGATGAAATGAATGCGGACGAAGTCGCGGCGATTATCGATGCCGCTGACGAAGCCTTTTCCAAGTGGCGGAGGGAGTTGATCGTCGATCGGGCGGAATTATTGCGCCGGGCGGCGGCCGATTTGCTACAGCGGAAGGAAAAGCTCGCGGCGTTGATGGCGCGTGAAATGGGAAAACCGGTGACTCAGGGAAAAGGCGAGATCGAGAAATGCGCATTGGTTTGCGAGTATTATGCGAAAAATGGAGCTGGTTTTCTCGAGCCGGAAGTGATTGAAACCGATGAATTGCGAAGCTCGGTTCATTTTGAGCCGCTCGGACTGATTTTGGCGGTGATGCCGTGGAATTTTCCGTTCTGGCAAGTTTTCAGATTTGCCGCGCCGACGTTGCTGGCTGGAAATGCGGTTGTTTTGAAACATTCGTCGAATGTGACCGGTTGCGCGCTTGCGATCGAATCGGTTTTTCGGCGGGCCGGTTTTCCGGAAGCACTTTTTCGGACGCTTTTGATCGGAAGCAAGAAGGTCGAAGCGGTTATTGAAAATCCGAAAATCCGCGCGGTGATGTTGACCGGAAGTGTGGAAGCGGGAAAAGCGGTCGCTTCGGTTGCCGGGGCAAATTTGAAAAAAACGGTTTTGGAGCTCGGCGGAAGTGATCCGTATCTGATTTTGGCCGATGCTGATTTGGAAAAAGCGGCGGAGATCTGTGCGAAAAGCCGTCTGATCAATTCGGGACAAAGCTGTATCGCGGCCAAACGATTTCTCGTTGTCGAATCGGTTCGCGAAAAATTTGAGAAACTTCTTGTCGAGAAGATGAAGAGTCAGTTTCTTGGCGATCCTCTTGAGCCGGGGACGGAAGTCGGTCCGCTTGCGCGCGAAGATCTCCGCGATGAGGTCCATGAGCAGGTGGTGGCGAGTCTGGAAAAAGGTGCGGTTCGGCTTCTCGGTGGCGAGGAACTTGATCGGCCCGGGGCTTTTTATTTGCCGACGGTTTTGACCGATGTGGCTCCCGGAATGCCGGCTTTTGACGAGGAACTTTTCGGTCCGGTGGCGGCGATTGTTCCGGTTCGCGACGATGAAGAGGCGATCGAGCGCGCCAATCAGAGTCGCTTCGGACTCGGTGCGGCGGTTTTTACGGCCAATACGCGCCGAGGGAAGGAAATTGCAGCAACGCGACTGGAGGCCGGTGCCTGTTTTGTAAACGATTTTGTCAGATCCGATCCGCGGCTTCCCTTTGGGGGAATCAAGGATTCGGGATATGGGCGCGAGCTCGGATCGTTTGGAATCCGCGAATTTGTCAACATCAAGACCGTTTGCGTCGGATGAGTTCGGGGAAAATTTCCGCGGTTCGTTCTTTTGCTGACTCCATTTGCCCGGCTGGCCTTCGGGGAATAGATTTTGTTTAGGAGACTTCAGGTGAAAATGATCGTTATTGAAAATCCATTGCCGTCGCCTTATCTGCCGCATGCGTGTGGATTGATGCATTTGCCGCGGGTGCTGGAGAAAATCCGGCGTCACTGGG
>DATGSL010000276.1:0-5611 GCA_035302665.1 Opitutales bacterium
CTCGAGCTGAACGATGAAATCGTCGTAAACCTCTTCCGTGTAAATATGACCACCTTTTCCGGGGCGGCAGACGATCGCGCCATCGATCACCTCATAATTCTCGATCGGCCCGGCCCATCCTTCAAAATCTTTTCCATTAAAAATCGATTTGAAAAAGCCGGTCGCTCCTCGTCTCCGTAAAATCTCATTCGCTTCGGCCGGAGGGATCTCGCGGATAAAAATATTCCGCCAGCGGATCTCACCACCATGCGTTTGCAGCTGGATCGGACCTTTTGGCCACAATGGACTGGAGCGATCCCAGAAATTTTCCATAGTCGCATGATCGACGACGAGCTGGTCGTTTAAATAGACCGTCGTTTTGTCACCGACCTGGATAATCCGCATGCTATTCCATTCGCCAAAAGGTTTGTCGGCCAACACCAACGGATCGCGGCCGGGCGTTCCTTTGGTGTTGTTCCAGAGACCGCCGGAACCTTTGTCGGCATCATGTTTCCATTTCCCCCCCTCTTCGGTATAATCCCAGATCTGCACCTGAGGATTTCCGCGCAAATAAACACCGCTGTCGGCAAGCGGAACCGTTTTGTACTCGAGCAAAAGCTCGATATCCCCGAATTCCTCGTCGGTCGTCGCGTACGGTCCCTCGCCGTCGTTGACAAGCTCCCCATTTTCGATCGTCCAGTGCTCCTGAAACGCCACCATATCGGCTTCGCGCTTGGCCGCACGCTCCTCATCAGTCATCGCCCAGAGCTTGCGCGGATCAAAATGCCCAAGGCCGTACCAGCCATCGAGATTTTCACCGTTAAAAAGAGCACGAAAACCTTCCGGCGGTTCGACAATTTCAGCACGTGAAACATGCGGAAGAAAGCCGACCAATAAGCCGGCAGCAAGAGGAAAGATCGATCGGAAAAATGTAGATTGGTAACGTTGTGTCATAAAAATATCGAAATCTGTTTATGCGAAGGAAAACGCGCTTCCCAATCTGAGATTTGACAAACCGGGACGCAATCTCAAAAATCCCGATACCTGAGCAGCTCCCATGGTCTTCTCTTACCGGAAAGATCGGATGAACTCATTGCAGCAATTCGGACGAAGTGTATTCAAGCCGGGCCGCCGGACATCCCGCTAAGAACCTTCAGGAAAAACTCCGAGAGACCGTGCAACGCACCCTATGACACAAAAACCGGTTGACCACACAAACGACTCTCTCATGATCAACCGCAGTTCTTTACAAACGCATCTGTAGACAGTCTCAACCTTCGGGTTGAGCGGCCAACCGGGCAACGAGAGACGCCGCGGTGGCACAGTGTTGGAGCCGATTCCGTCCCAGGAATCATCCAGCCGGATGTGCAGAAATAAATCTGAAACCAAGCACTCTCCTGAGATCAACAGGAGCCGTCATTTTCAAGTGTCGGCTTTTTTGTTGTCCAAGAGGCAGAGTGCGTAAAACCAACAACAGGATACGCACAAATGACCATACTCAAAAAATGCGGCGTCAGCATCCGGATTGCCGCGGAGAACCCAAATCACCACCTCTATCTCAACAACGGAGGATGGTGGATTCATTATACCGTTCACCCCACTTCCGTCACGACACAGCGGGTCCGACGCAGCTTGAAAACGAGAAATGTTGCCGTTGCTCGTCAGCGGCGCGATCGGTTTTTCGCACAACTTGGGCTCGTATCAGCCAGCCGAACTACCCCGAAATGCTGATTAGCATAAATGGTGATCAATTAAATCGAAGACCTAGCTGTCGAGATCATGAGAAGATTTACAATTGTTGAGCCGGAATCATCCGGACCTCCCATCGGTTATCAAGTAATCGCAGCTGCCCGCTTACGTTGCGATGTTCAAGCCGCGTTTGAAAGTCTCGGAGTCAGGGCCATTTTGGTCGGTACCCATATCGATGGAGAGGACCTTCGGCTCTACATTCCCTGCCTCGAGAACAAGATTATTTTGATTCGATTTCTGCCCGACAGGGCTGGACCGCGCATCCAGTTTTACCAGCCACTGAAGCGCCTGCCAAATGAACAAGAAGCCGAGGAGTTGGCCGCCAGTGCACCCCCGGGAACAAGAATTTTAATCGCCGCACAGGAGAATCTACTGGCGGCGGTGGTGGTTGAAATGGTTTGGCGAGGTAGTGCCGCTGACCTGATCGAACACCTTGGAAAAATCGGGGAAAATCTAAAGCAATTTCTCGACCTTAAGTTCAAACAGGAAGCCAACGATGACTGAGCTCTCCAGAACAATAAAACATCCGATCTATGAAAGAAAACCCTGAAAAATTGAAAAACTGGCGAACCGTCTTTTCGCGGGTTCGCGATGACTCCAATGGCTTGCCTCGCTTTTACGTAAGGGAGAGCCGCGCCCATTTGTTCGAATACAACGGCTACGAACATCGCCATGAGATGCTGAACAGGATCCTCAAGTTCTTTGGTGAAAACCGGGCACGGTGGAAAGTGTTCGACAGTCCGATGAACGTGTCCTCCTACAGCCTCTATCAAATCTACGATCCGGACAACGTCGGTTCAAAAGAATATTTCGTCGTCCAAGGAGGGAACTACATTTACGGCGAACCTCAAGGAGCTTGGGTTGGAGGGTTTCGGCTGTTCCGAGACCTCGTTGATTATCTCGACTTAAGACAACCGCGCCGCCTGAAGGGTGAGAAAAAATAAATGCCTTAAACACCCGGAAAAAGAAAACCACAAATCATGTCTGCAAATATAGAAAAATCCGACCCAAAGCCTGAAGCAATTACGGTTCACTTTCGCAACCTGCGACGTTGCTCAAACGTGTTCCAGCCATTCCTGGCTCTTTGCGAGGTGTGGTCGGGAGACCCGTCATCAACCGAGTCGCCCCGACTGCTGGGCGAGATTCACCGAACGTACCGAAATTCCGCCTCCTACACGCCCGGTGTACCGGTCTGGATCTATCGCGACGCCAAGACGGGCGAAAAGCTCGAGAGCTTTCACTCGGAGACGAACCTGCGCGAGCAGATTGTCGCACACTATGGCGGCACCGAACCGGTTTCCCCAAAAGAATCAACCTACCAAATATGGGAAGCGGCCGTAATTCTCGTTGGTTTGCCCAACTCTTCCGAACAGCACCGTCAGGCAACCAAACAGGTCATGGCGGTTCTGGACCGGCATTTCAATGACTACTCAATCGTTCCTTCCCATGGACGGTTTCGCGGCGTGAGCGAGTCGACGCTTGCAATTTACCTCACTCCACCCAACGGCAAATTACTGACTCAAGTAGCATCAGAGCTGCGAAAAGTTCTGAATGAGGATGGCGTCGGAATCTATTTCAACGGCAAATACTTGCGCGTGACGGCGGATGCTTGCGGCCATATGGAGTAATTTGGATCAACTCCACGATCTTTCGTTTTGATCACGCAAATCAGGCAACGGAGCGTCGGCCTTTATCCAGTCTTCGCGACAACCAAAATCCGACGACAAATCCGCCAAAATGCGCCCACCACGCGACACCGCCGGTCTCCTCTGTTGCCATGATCGAACCGAGTCCGTACCAAATCTGTAAAAAGAACCAAAGAACCAGAAAAATAAAAGCTGGAACCGGGATGATCGGCGCAAACCAAAGGGGAACCAGCGTAAAAATGAGCGCGCGCGGGAAAAAAACAAGATAAGCGCCAAGCACACCGGCAATCGCCCCACTCGCTCCCAACATCGGAATCGGCGACCCGGGAGCCACGACAAATTGAGCCGCAACAGCACCGACTCCGGCCGTAAAATAAAGCAAAAGATAGCGGAAACTTCCGAGGCGTTCTTCAACGACGTTCCCGAAAAGCCACAAAAACCAAAGGTTGAAAATAAGGTGCAACCAGCCGCCATGCATGAACATCGAAGTCACGATCGTCAGCGCGCGTCCTCCCGGATCGTCCATAAAAAGTGCCGGCGTGAAGGCGAACTCCCGCACAGCCGCATCGAGTTTTCCTTCCTGAAAAAGCAAAAGCTGATAGCCGAAAACAGCGATGTTCGAAAGAATCAGCAAAATGTTGACCGCCGGATTTCCCCGACGCTTGTTGTTATCAAAAAGCGGAATCATCGATTTGTGCCCAAAATGGCCGGACAACCTTCGCAAGTTGCCCCAAAAGAGCCAAGCACCATTCAACCTAAAAGCTGCCGACCGCTAATCGCGAATGCACGCGAATAGACAAAATTGCAATCGGTTCTGAACCTTTTGCTTTCGCTCGCAATTCCGGGACGGCGGCCCCTCTCAGCCATATCCTTTCGGTTTATTTCCGAGGCCAATAAAAAAGGCTCCGGAGCGATCTGCCCGGAGCCCGATGATTGAAGTTGAACTTCGAAGTTTTAGTTCCTTAAAGCGATCACTCGTCACCTGATACGTGAACGCGGAGGAAGCGCCGGCCCGATTCGCCGATCGGTTCACTGTCGCGGTACGTTTCGGTGATCGTCCCATCGCCGTGTGCGATCGAATCGAAAAGAACGGCTCCGCCGCCCCAAACATCAAGATCTCCCGAAGCTTCGATTTCATACGAAAGATCGATGTCGGAGGGTCGGGTAAACGTAATCGTGAGATACTCCTCGCCGCCCTCTTCCGCTGTTGCGGTAAAGGGCAGAATCGAACGGTCCGAATCGAGCGGATTCCCGCCAAATGCATATTCGAGCAGGTTCGTGATTCCATCGCCGTCGGGATCGGCATTCGGACCACTGATCGACGGATTTTCCATCTCAGAACTGTTGAAATAGGTTTCCGCCCAAGCTGCATATCCTTCCGGAGTCTGATCTTCGACGGCAATCAGATGCAAATCGTCGATCATATAAGGCCCTTGGACAAATCCATGGAAATGCACCATCGCGATTCCACTGCCCGCGGCCGGCGCTCCATATTGCCAGGAACGCATCGGCGGACTGACGGCAAAGAATTCCTCATCATCAACCCGCCGAATACTCACAACGTAGTAAGGATCATCGGTCGAATAATCACCGTCGAACTGAAGATAGAAAACCGACGGATCGACAAACTCGCCATCGATGAACTCGGAAGCTTCGAAGGTGCCGGCAGGGAAAACGTCCTGCCAACCGGCCCCATCCGAACCGCTATCGTTAAACGCCTGCATTCCACCCGTTCCGATAATTCTGAAATTAATTGTCGGAACATTCGGATTGGTGAAGTCGTGTTCCGGAAGGTGACCGAGAATCAGGTTCAGGCTTCGATCGCCATCTTCTTCAAGAGTCGAAGCCGCTGTATAAAAGCCAAACTGCCATTTTGGTCCAATCGACGTCATGTATTCAAAACGGGATTGGCCCGTATCCGGATGGGTTGTTGGAGGAAGCCACGGTCCGGAAGCCGCTGGAAGCAATGGAATCCATTGTGGAAAATACTGAATCAACCGACTTTTCCCATCATTGGTAATAAAAGCCGCTGTATCAGAGCCGGGCGCAAAACCGGCGGTCGGAACGATGCCTCCCCCGATATTGACGGACCAATTATTATCGAACGGATCTGCTTCAAAATCACCGTTGAGGAAACCGAGGAAAGGTGGTGGCACATCGGGAGCCACGGTCGTATCCATGAGCGCAATATAAAACGGGCTATCCTCTCCGACCCGAAGAGCTTCAGCCGCAATGAT
>DATGSL010000277.1:0-5012 GCA_035302665.1 Opitutales bacterium
CCCGATTCCGATGACGGGAATTTTGGTACGGGCGGTGATTTCCTGGGTTGTTTCGTTGTCGACCATTTCGATGACGAGGGCGAATGCACCGGCGGCTTCGATCGCGAGCGCGTCATCGATCAACCGTTTGCGATCTTCCGGAGTTTTTCCGAATTTGCGATAGCTTCCGAGCTGATGGATCTGTTGCGGTAAAAGTCCGATGTGTCCGAGGACGGGAATCCCTGCATCGACGAGACATTCGATTTTGCTTTTCATTTTTGCGCCGCCTTCAATTTTGACTCCTTCGCTGCCGACTTCCTGAAGACAACGAGCGGCTGTATCGAGAAGGGCGCTTTTCGGGCGATGGGCTTCGGGAAACGGAATATCGGTGATGACGAGCGAATCGGGATGGGCCCGGGTGACCGCGGCGGTGTGATGGAGCATGACTTCGAGCGTCACGCTGGTCGTCGTCGGGAAGCCGAGGATGGTTGTTCCGAGCGAATCGCCGACGAGGATCAGGTCAATCCCGGCTTTGCTCGCGATCTGGGCCGTGATGAAATCGTAAGCCGTCAGAGCGGTGATCGGCCGTTTGCCCTTTAGATCGCGGATGGTCTGCGTTGTCGTTTTCATTTTACAGAGGACCGTCGAGTGGTCTCAAAAGTAGTTTAAGAAAACGCAAATCGGGCCGGTTGGCGAACTTTTGTTGGAGAGAATCAGACTTCGAAGAGGAGAAGGGTGGAATGTAAAAACTTTGGAAATCGACTGAAAAGCATTTCGCGACGCGATTCTTATCGACAGTCGGGTTTTCCATGGCTACATATCCGGGAAATCACCATGGGTTTTCTTATTCGCAAACTCCTATCATTCACGAGACGCCCAAAGATCCGATTTGCGCGGCTGATGATGTCTGGCGGGAGAAATGGGAAAGGCTCGGTGCGCAATGCTCAATTCGTCGGATTTCTGGAGTCGAGCGGTTTTCGCAGAAACGATCCGGTGCGGCATGAGAGAATCATGAGCCGCCGGCGGAGGGTGGTTCAGGTTCTCGCCCTTCTGCTTTTTGCGGGATTTGTTTGGGTTATGCTCGAAAGCGCGCACGCCCTTTCGCTTTTTTAATTCCTGTCGGGGTTTCGTTCAGCGTTTAGATCTTCCTAGGCGAGATCGATTCGCAGGCATCCTGAAGCGCTTGTTCGATCGTGTCGATTTCGGTCTCGATCGTTCGAAGTAGCTCTTCGGTCCGGCGTCTATCGCCTTCGTCGGCGTAAGTTTTTAGTTCGCCGCAAAGGTCTTCGATGTGTGCGGCTCCGAGGTTTGCGCAAATGCCGCTGATCGCGTGAGTGAGAAACCTGATTTCCTGTTTTTGATCCATCTCGATCGCTTTTTGCAGATCGGCCATTCGGGGAGGGACCTCCTGACGGAAAAGGTCGAGCAGATCGGCGATTACATTTTCGCCATCGATTTCGAGGTGAAGAATCTCTTGGAGTCGTCCGCTGTCGAGTATTTTGTGAGCGGGAGCCGCTGATTCCTCTTCCGGAGCCGGTTCGATAACCGGATCGGTTTTCGTGATCAGGCCGCTTGAGCGCAGGACATTGATGACATCGGTAGCATCAAAAGGTTCGATGAGACAGTAATGGCTCCGCGGACACGAATGATCGCCGAAGCTGATAATGATCTTGCTGGCTGGATTGCTGCCGGGAGGAATGGACTCGATCTGTTTGCGAAGTTGTTCCGGATCTTCGTTGCGCATTTTGTAGTCGAGAAAAGTCGTATCGTAATGGAAAAGGCCGAGCGATTCCATTGCTTGTTTTCCGGTGGTGACGAGATCGGCGCTCTCGCCTAGATAGGTTAAAAGCTGTTCCAGAGCGTCCCCATTTCCTTCGCGATCGCTGATGACCAGAAACCGGTAACGTTTCAGGGATTCTGAAGAATCGGCTGGTTTTGTTTCGGTTTTCTTTTTCTGGTTGGAGAGTAACGATTTGAAAAGCGGATAAATATGGGATTGGCGGATCGGTTTTGACAGGAAAAAGTCGGCGCCGGCTTTGCGAAGTGGTTCGAGTTCTTCGTTCAACGATTCATAAGGCATGGCGACGATGGCCGTCTCTTCGCATCCGGGGAAATTGGAAATGTGAGCAATTATTTCCGCCGCCTTTTTTGGATCTTGGTCGGCTTCGATAAAAATCGCGGCAAAAGGTTCTCCGTGATGGGATTCGTGGGCGAGGATATGGGGAGCTTTTGACGGATGGGAGAGTTCAACGCAGTCGAAGCCGAGAGCCGTGAAATGGCGGCAAAGATGAGCGCGCTGTTCCGAATTGTCGTCGACCACGAGAATTTTGCGGCCCTTCCATTCCGGCTCTCCGCTTTCAAGAAAGAGGTCGTCCTCCAAATCTTTCGAGAAATCGAGTTGAACTTGGAAGGTCGAACCGTGACCGAGCTCGCTTGCGACGCTGATTTCACCGTTCATGAGCTCGATCAGTTCTTTGCAGATTGCGAGTCCGAGCCCGGTTCCGCCGTAGGTGCGGGTGGTTGAACCGTCAGCCTGCATAAACGGAGCAAAAAGCTTTTCTCTCGTATCGGCGGACATGCCGACGCCTGTGTCACGGATCTCGAAGAGGAGCCGGACTTTTTTTCTTTCTTCCTGTAGCAACCGGACATGAAGGTGAACCTCGCCTTCGTGCGTAAATTTTATCGAATTGCCGACGAGATTCAGAAGAATTTGTCGGAGTCGGCCCGGGTCGCCGATCAACGCGAGCGGATGTCGCGGGTCGATGAAGGCGATCAACTCGATATTGCGAATCCGCGCCGCTTCGGCGAGGAGTTCGATCACATCTTCTAATACCGTGAGTAAATTAAACGGAGTGCGATCGATCTGAAGTTTTCCGGCTTCGAGTCTGGAAAAGTCGAGGATATCGTCGATGATTCGAAGTAGGGCCTGGCCGCTTGAGCGAACCGATTCCGTGAGATCGTGCTGTTCCTCGGAGAGATTCGTTTGTTGCAGAAGACCGGTCATTCCGAGAATTCCGTTCATCGGTGTGCGGATCTCGTGGGTCATATTTGCGAGGAACTGGGATTTTAATTGCGCGAGTTCGAGGGCTTCGTCGCGTGCGCGGGCGAGATGTTCGGCGCTTGTTTTTCGTTCGGTGATATCGACGCAGGTGCCGACATATCCGTTAAAAGTGCCGTTGGCGAATTCCAGGCAAGTTGCTGTCGTGAGCATCCAGCGGTATTCGCCATCCTTTCTGAGGAGGCGGATTTCGGTTTCGAAGGGCTCTTTTTTCGCCATCGCTTCTTCAGCGAGCCGGATGAGGCGATCGAGATCGTCGGGATGGACGCCGGACATCCACCCATCGGGTAATTCTTCCTCCAGAGTTTTTCCTCGGAAATCGAGCCAGTGCTGATTGAGAAAAGTATTGGTGAAGGGGCTTCCGTTGTTCATCCAAATATGAACGGGCACGGCATCGGCAAGTGTCCGGAATCGTTTTTCGCTCTCGCGGAGTGCTTCCTCAGCTCTTTTTCGTTCGATTGCGTAGCGGATCGATCGTTCGAGAAGTTGGGGATTGATTTCGCTCTTCGCGAGATAGTCGGCGGCTCCTTTTTGAAGGGCTTCGATGTCGAGATTTTCGCGCTCTTCGCCGGTCAATAAAATCGACGGTTTCCGGCCGCCGTTTTCGGACATTTTTGCAATTAGCTCCAGTCCGGACCAGCGCCCAAGGCGATAATCGACCAAAATCACATCGTGACAATCCTCCATTGCAACTTGAAGGCCGAGATCGGGGTCGGAAATCCATTCGAGGTGGGGAATGCTTTCACGAAAGTGCTCGAGGAGATCGCGAACGAGCACAAAATCATCTTCATCGTCGTCGATGAGAAGGACGCGGAGGTCCGGACGGTTTTTCGGGGTTTGTTTCATCTTCGGGCCTTAATGGTGAGTAGGCGGAAGCTCGACAATTTCAAACCAATATTTTCGCAAAGTGCGCATCACCTCCACCAATCCTTCGAAGGAGACCGGTTTTGTGATAAACGAATTCATGCCGAGCCGATAGCTGCGGATAATATCTTCCTCCGATTTTGACGTTGTTAAGATAACAATCGGGATTTGGCGGAGGCGCTTATCACTTTTGATCTCGCGCAAAGCTTCTCGGCCGTCCATTCGCGGCATATTCAAATCGAGCAGGATGAGACCTGGGTGCCCGTTCAACTCGGCGTATTTTCCGCGGTGGTGAAGATAATCGAGGAGCTCTTCGCCGTCTTCGACAAAATGAAGGACGTTCGCCAGACGGCTTTCCTCGAGCGCTTCCTTCGCCAGATAGCGGTCGTCGGCGTCATCGTCTGCGATTACAATGGTGATCGATCTGGCGGTATCAGTCATAGGATTTCAGGAATCAATTCTTTGTTTATGGGGCAAACCGACGATAAATGTCGAACCTTCTCCGGGAATGCTTTGGGCGGTGATCCAGCCGTTGTGGCGCTCGGCGATTTTTCGGCAGATCGCGAGGCCGACGCCCGTTCCCGGATATTCGTTTCGGCCGTGAAGACGTTGGAAAACCGTGAAAATCCGATCGATATATTTTTCTTCAAAACCGATACCGTCGTCGATGACGTAGAGGAGGGAGGCGGTTCCCCGGAGCGGTGGCAAATTTTCTTCAGCTGCGTGGAGCCGGGCAAAAATCTGGATCCGCGGTGCGGTTCCCGGTTTCCGGTATTTGAGTCCGTTGCTGATCAGATTTTGCAACAGTTGTCGCATTTGCGTCGGATCAGCCTCGATAACCGGTAATTCGCCAATCTCGATCGAGGCACCTGTTTCGTCGATCTGGTTTTCGAGATCGATGAGGACTTCTTCTGCAATTGTTTTTAATTCGACTTCGGCGAAGGGATTCGCATCGGTGGAAACCCGGGAGAATGTCAAAAGGTCGTTGATCAATGTCTGCATTCTGCGGGACGCGTTTCGCATGCGATCGAGATAATCGAGCGATTGTTCGTCGAGCCGGTCGGCCGCTTTTTTCTCGAGCCGATCGCCGAAAGCGAGAACTTTGCGAAGC
>DATGSL010000278.1:0-3107 GCA_035302665.1 Opitutales bacterium
TCCGGTCGGGCTCGAAGTTCCTCGTCTGATCAGCGAGTTAAATCCCCCCATCCCCTTCTTTTGCATCGGCGGAATCACGCGAAAAAACATTCCCGAAGTTCTGGCTACGGGCGCCAAACGCGTCGTCATCGTCTCCGATATTCTCACCGCCCCCGACAGCGCCGCCGCCGTCCGCGAAGCCCAAGCCGCGCTGAATGCATCTATTTAACATGTCCGCGCTAATTCAGCAGCAAAACCTCGTCCGATCACAGCCGATAGCCCGATTACGTCCGGCGATTCGAAACAGTCTTATTTCACAACGAGAACTCGTGTCCAAGTAGCTCCGACCACCAAATATAAATGGAGCCGCCCCCCTCCGTTCTGACCGGAGCTCACTTTCGAATCACCAACAGATCAGCCCACTCGTTCATTTCTCGGCTTGAGAATTCGCCATCGGGCAAAGCCTTCCGAAAGGTCGACTCGACCGTTCGAATCTCCACCGCGAGGATCCCGCTAAGAATCAGCCATCCGCCAGGGCGCAACGCGTTAACGAGCTCCTTCGCGTATTCGCAAAGCACATCGGCTAAAATGTTCGCAACGAGCAGATCGACCCTTCGGCCACGCAAACCATCGACGATGTCGGCATTGAAAAAATTAATTTCTCCTCCGAGGTCATTCAACTGAGCATTCTCGCGACTTACCTCAACGGCCACCGGATCGTTGTCAAACCCGCTGATCCGCTCAAATCCGACCTTCGCTGCGGAAATTGCCAAAATTCCAGATCCACAACCGGCATCGATCACTTCCAATTCATCCAAATTCCGTCCCGCTGCCTTCCAATCGCGCTGCGCCTCGATCACGCGCTCGACACAAAGCCGTGTCGTTTCGTGATTGCCGGTTCCAAAAGCCATTCCAGGATCGAGCCAGACCACCTCATCCCCTTCCGGAAGTTGAAAATCGTTCCTTTCCCAGATCGGCACCCAGTGGAGGCGATCAAACTGCCATTTATGAAAATGCGCCCGATAGGCCTGCTTCCAGTCGTCGTCAGTAATCGGCTGAAGTTTCGGCTCCCGCGGTGCAGCCTCTTCCGGAAGCATTTCCCGAACTTCCTGCCAGGCATTTTCCGCATCGGCCGCGTTTGGAAAAAAACCACTCATCCATGCCCTTTGCGCATCGACATCGGTATAAACGTGCCAACCGACGATTTCATTTTCAGCTAAAATATCGTCGATCGCCTCGGCCTGTCCGCTGCTTACCTCAACCTTGATTTCCCACATCGTTTTCCAAATCTACGTTCTTGATTTCTCACCTACGGAGAGTCTTGCGATCACAAGCGGCAGTAACTTGTGCTCGGCTGCGTGCACTTTGGTTTCGAGCTCTTCAAGGGTGTCATTCGGTTCGATGCGAACGGCACTTTGATCAATGATCGGCCCGCCGTCGACCTCGCTGGTGACATAATGAACCGTGCAACCGCTATATTTAGCACCCGACCGGTAAGCTTGGCCGATTCCGTCAAGTCCTTTGAAAGCTGGAAGAAGACTTGGATGAAGGTTGATGATTTTATTGGGAAACGCCTCGATAAACGGCTCCTTGATGATCCGCATAAAGCCAGCAAGGACAATAAGGTCGGGCCGACAAGCGGCGATTTCCTCGATGTAGTTCTGCTCAGCCTCGCCGGTCAATTTTGTCCGAAATGAACCGGGATCGATATAACGCGCCTCGACTCCGAATTCTTTTCCGAGTTCGAGGATCTTTGCATCCGGCTTATCGCTAAAAATGGCGACAACCGTGGCATCACCGAGTTTTCCGGCTCTTTCCGCCTGCAAAATCGTTGCGGCATTACTCCCGCGTCCCGATCCAAGAATGACCACTCGCATATGTTAACTGATTTTTTCCGTCAACCGACGGAGTTCCGTCATTCAAAGATCTTTTTTGCTTTCCCGAAAAAGCCTTTTCCGCCCGATTCACGTGTTTCACCGCAGGCGATGGCAAATTCCTCCAACCGCTCGCGTTGTTCACCGGTCAGCGACGTCGGAACTTCGACATGAACCCGCACCCGCTGATCACCGTAACCGGCACCGCGAAGATTCGGCATTCCTTTTCCGCGGAGGCGAAAAGTGGTGCCCGATTGTGTTCCTTCCGGAATCTTGAGGTTCGCTTTACCAGTTAACGTAGGCACTTCGATGGTTCCACCGAGCGTAGCCAGCGTAAATTTGATGGGAATCTCGACAAAAAGATCATCGCCGCGGCGTTCGAAGGTTTCATGCGGTTTCACATGAATCACGATATACAGATCGCCCGCGGGAGCTCCCATGTAACCAGCTTCCCCGTTCCCGGCCGATCGGAGTTTCGAACCGGTGTCGACACCTGCCGGAATTCGAACCTTTACCTTGCTGGTTTCATTTACCCGTCCTTCGCCCCGGCATTTATTGCACGGTTTCTCGATTTGCACACCAGTACCGTGACAAGTAGGGCAATTTTGGCGCACGCTGAAAAATCCGCGCGCAGTCGTCACCTGTCCGCGACCGCCGCAAGTTGCACAGCGGCTCTTCTTCGATCCCGGCTCGGCCCCTTCTCCCTGACAACGATCGCAGGAAACGGGCCGCCGAAAGGATATTTCGCGTTCCAATCCGGTTGCAGCTTCTTCGAGAGTAATTTCGAGATCATAACGCAAATCGGATCCGCGTTGCTGTCCGCCACCTCCGCCTCCGCCGAAAAACTCTTCGAAAATACCGCCACCACCGCCGCCTCCGCTGAAAACTTCACGGAAAATATCGAATGGATCGTGGAAACCTCCACCTCCTCCGGCACCGGCTCCAGCTCCCTGAAAGGCAGCATGTCCGTAGCGGTCGTAAGCAGCCCGTTTTTCCGGATCCTTGAGAACCTCGTAGGCTTCTGAAACTTCTTTAAATTTTGCTTCTGCTTCGGGATTTCCCGGATTTTTGTCCGGATGATATTTTACCGCCTTCTTGCGGTAAGCCTTCTTGAGCTCCTCGGCTGATGCGCCGCGGTTGATGCCCAACAATTCATAATAATCTGCTTTTGCCATGCGTGATCTTTTTATTTGTCAGCGTCCTCGGAAGGTCCGCTCGAAACAAGAACCGAAGCAGCCCGCAGAAGTCGCCCGT
>DATGSL010000279.1:0-8212 GCA_035302665.1 Opitutales bacterium
CCTCAAATCCGGCACGCTCCCGATTCAATCCACCCGGCCCGAGCGCACTGAGGCGACGCTTGTGCGTGATCTCCGCGAGCGGATTGATTTGGTCCATGAACTGCGAAAGCTGGCTTCGCGCGAAGAAATCGCGAACGACCGTGCTGAGCGCTTTTGGGTTGATCAACTTTTGCGGCGTAACCGAATCGACACTTTGATCATAAAGCGTCATCCGCTCGCGCACCAAGCGCTCCGTACGGCTGAGTCCGACCCGGCACTGATTCGCCAATAACTCGCCGACCGTCCGAACGCGGCGGCTGCCGAGATGATCGATATCGTCGAGGAAACCATCTCCCTTTTTGAGGCGGATCAAATATTTCGTGGCCTCGACAACGTCCTTCGCACCGATCGTCCGTTCCTCGAGATCGGTATCCATATTGAGTTTCTGATTGATCTTGTAACGACCAACCCGGCCGAGGTCGTAACGTTTCGGATCAAAGAAAAGCCGCTTGAGCAAAGCTTTCGCATTGGTCGTGGTCGGCGGTTCACCTGGACGGAGCCTCTTGTAAATCTCCTTTAACGCCTCCTCCTCATTGTGAGTCGGATCCTTTTTAAGAGCGCGAACAATCGCACCTTCGTCAACCGTCGTGTCAATCAAACGCAGCGTCGGAATTCCGCTCTCCTCGAATTGACGGACAATCGATTTCGTCAGCGGCTCAAATGCACGGGCGATGACGACTCCCTTCTGGGCGTCGATCGCATCCTCGACAAGAACATACGAGCTGACGTTGTCGTAACTGAGCGCCTCTGCCGTGCTCAACTCCTGCACTTTGTAGAAAAGGCTGAGGATATCGAGATCGGAGCTGTAACCGATCGCACGCAACAGGGTCGTGATCAAAAACTTCCGCCGACGGCGGCGGCGGTCAAGATAGACGTACAGAAGATCGTTGTTATCAAACTGAACTTCGAGCCACGTGCCGCGGTCCGGAATAATCCGATAGGAGTGAAGGAGTTTTCCGGTCGTGTGCGGAGTGACCTCAAATGCGATTCCAGGAGAACGGTGCAACTGGCTGACGATCACCCGCTCCGCACCATTGATAATAAACGAGCCGCGCTCCGAGATCATCGGAAGCTCGCCCATATAAATCTCCTCGTCCTTGATAAAATCCTCTTCCCGAAGGCGAAGCTTTACATAGAGCGATACGGCATAAGTCGTGCCTTCGCGGATGCACTCGAGCTCAGTGGTCTTCGGTCCGATAATATTGTAGGAAAGATACTCGAGCACACAGCGCCCATCGTAACTTTCGATCGGAAAAATCTCTTTAAAAACTGCCTCAAGGCCGGAATTTTTCCGCTGATTCGCCGGAACGTCCTGCTGAAGAAACTCCAGATAGGAATCGAGCTGGTTCTGAATCAGATTCGGTGGAGAAATAATCTCCTCAAGTTCACCAAAATTAATGCGGTCGGACATAAGAACCTTCGGTCTGAATTAGATCGTGGAAATGCAAAAAGCGGTCTCCCTCAGTCGGCGGGAGCCGCATTGAAAATTTTGAAATGGAAAAAACGAGCGGGCCTCGGTTGCGACAAAGCGCCCGGTTTCCCGTAACCACGGAAACCCGGTGCCTCCAGACACACGGCATCCGGCAAAAGATGAGCACCCACAATATGATACGAACAAAGCAAAGAGATTAATCATTAACAGAGAATTCGGAAAACGCAAACCCCAAAAGGCCTCTGCCGTTTTGACAGAAGCCTTCAGGGACGGCGTGCCGTTCTTTTCTGAAAATCTCAAGTTTTTCGCCGATACGGTCGATGCTCCCGATTTTCTACTACTTACGTATCTACTGATAAAAACGGACGCCTGGACCGTTATTTGATTTCAACCGAAGCACCGGCTGCTTCGAGCTTAGCTTTCAGAGCATCAGCCTCTTCCTTATTCACACCTTCCTTCACTGCTTTCGGTGCGCTTTCGACGAGGTCCTTTGCTTCCTTCAGGCCGAGCTCGGTGGCTGCACGGACTTCCTTAATCACAGCGATCTTGGTTGAACCGGCAGAAGTAAGAATAACATCAAACTCGGTTTGTTCCTCAGCAGCAGGCGCAGCAGCACCTCCAGCAGGAGCAGCAGCTACAGCCGCAGGAGCCGCGGCGCTGACGCCCCACTTCTCCTCGAGTTCCTTAACGAGATCTGCGATCTCCAGCACAGGCTGGTTACTGAGCCATTCGATAACTTGTTCTTTAGTGATAGTTGCCATTTTATATATTCCTTGAATGGTTAGCGCCCGATCCTCGGACATTTAAGAGCCTAGGCTCCTAACCAGGTTCATTGGATGGATTCTCCGGAACGGTCGCCCGCCCTGGAAAGTTGGAAAAATTGTTATGCTGCTTGTTCGGACTTCGCTTTGAGAACGTTGAGCAACGAAACCGGACCTGCCGCAAGAACGGTGGCCAGACGCTGAGCCGGCTGACTGAAGAGTCCGAGAAGCTGCGCGTGCAGGATCTCGATGCTCGGAAGATCGGCCAGAGTTTTCACCTCTTCGACCGTCAATGTGCGATCGCCAAGAACTCCGACTTTGATCTCGAGTTTCTTTTTATCGCTTGAGAATTCCTTCAGAACCTTCGCGACACCGGCCGGATTCTCCCCGCCGGTCACAATCGCTGTCGGTCCGGAGAGCCACTCATCGAGAGCCGGAAGACTCCGCTCTTTCGCAGCGACGTTCAAGATACTGTTCTTTACGACATGAAACTCAGCAGACTCTGCCCGCAGGTTCGCGCGAAGTTCAGCAATCTCCGAAACGGTCACCGTGTTATAATCGGTCAGAAAAACAAAATCCGATTTGTCCAGATGACGGGATACTTCCTCAACTAAATATTTTTTTTCAGGTCTCATGGCGGTCTTTTAGAATTTTGAGAATTCGCTGCTGTCGATCCGAACCCCAGGGCTCATCGTGGAAGAAATAGTCACGCTGGAAATATAACGCCCTTTCGCACCTTCAGGACGAGCTTTCCCAATTGCTTCAATCACGGTCGTTACATTATCGAGAACTTGTTCGGCCGTAAAAGAACGGCGGCCAACGGCAACCCCTATGTTCGCAGTCTTGTCGAGACGGAATTCGACCCGACCGGCTTTCACTTCCTTGACAGCCGAGGCAATATCATCGGTCACCGTTCCGGAGCGTGGATTCGGCATCAAACCGCGCGGTCCAAGAATCCGGGCAATCGTCCGAACTTCCCGCATGGCTTCAGGAGTCGCGATCGCCACATCGAATTCAAGCCAGCCTCCGTTGATCTTCTCCATGTAATCTTCGAGCCCAGCGTAATCAGCTCCAGCTTCGAGAGCGGCTTCAGGCGTCGAGGTAAATACGAGAACACGGACCGGTTTGCCGCTTCCGTGCGGAAGGCCGACCGTTCCACGGACCATCTGGTCGCTCTGGCGCGGGTCGATGGCCATGTGGAAGGAAAGCTCGATCGACTCATCGAACTTTGCCGGTGGCATTTTCAAAAGGAGATCAATGGCCTCCTTCAATGGATAGCGCTTGGAGCGATCAAAGGATTCAAGCGCGCTTTTATAGCGTTTGCTGGTTTTTTTCATTTCTCAGTGCAGTGCGAACGCCGGTTAAGGCTCCTGCTGTTGGTCCGGTGGACCGTTTTACTTCGTTCAATCGAATCGGTTAAACTTCAATCGACAACTTCGATTCCCATGCTTCGGGCCGTTCCAGCGATAATCTTCACCGCCTGGTCTTCGTCCAATGCATTGAGGTCCTTCTCTTTCGTCTTCACGATTTCAAGGAGCTGGGCCCGCGTGACTTTGCCGACCTTATCGCGATTCGGCTCCGACGAGCCTTTCGCAAGTCCTGCTGCCTTTTTCAAAAGAACCGGTGCCGGTGGAGACTTGAGAACAAAGCTGAATGACTTATCCGCATAAACCGTGATCACTACCGGAAGGATCGTTCCGGCCTGATCTTTGGTGCGAGCATTGAAGTCTTTACAGAAGGCCATGATGTTGACCCCCTGCGCACCGAGCGCTGGACCGACCGGCGGAGCTGGATTGGCGGCGCCTGCTGGAAGCTGGAGGCGGATGTAGCCTGTGATTTTTTTTGCCATGACTTGTTAACTGGTAATTCGTTCGACTTGCCAATACTCCAACTCAACAGGAGTGAATCGGCCAAAAATAGAAACGGAAACTTTGAGTTTGCCGCGCTCGGGATCGATCTCGTCGATCCGGCCGGTCAGATTGAGGAAAGGACCATCGGTAATTTTGACCTCCTCTTCGACCTCGTATTGGATCTTCGGTACTTCTTTGCCCTCCGCCTGTTCCATTTGACTGCGGATGTGGGCGATTTCGGACTCGCGCAAGGGGCTCGGTGAGTCCCCACCGACGACTCCGATTACACCTGGGGCTTCGCGGATGAAATACCACGGCTTATTGTTCAGCTTACGGTTTTCATCGTAAAGTCGGGCCTGAACAAAAACGTAGCTCGGATAAAATTTCCGCGTGCGTTGGGTCTTTTTACCCTGCTTGACCTCGCTGACAACCTCGGTCGGCACCAGAACCTCGCCGATGTAATCCTCCAGCTCCTCAATCCGTTTAAATTTATCGAGATACTGTTTCGTCCGCTCTTCCCTACCGGAGAGAGTCTGGACGACATACCACTTCATCCCGCTGGTCTGGTTGCTGTTTGTCGGGGAAGAATCACTCATAGTTTCGCGGCGGTCACCCACTCTGTGAAGAGGTAGACTACCTGGAAAAGGGAAAAATCGGCGATGCTGATAAAAATACCGAGGATGATGACCGCAATAATAACGACAATGGTCGAATTCTTGAGTTCTGCCCAAGTCGGCCAAGTTGCCTTCTTCAGTTCGGTAACTGTTTCTCCGGCAAAAATTCGAATACTGCGGAATGGGTTTTTCATAAAAAATGGCAGGACAGGAGGGACTCGAACCCCCAACCGACGGTTTTGGAGACCGCTACTCTACCAATTGAGCTACTGTCCTATCTGTTTTGATTCCCGGCAATGGTAGGGCCGGAACCCCTTTTTCGGAGGTTCCGGCACAAATATCATAAAGAAAAAACGAAACTTACTTCACAATTTCGGTGACGCGTCCCGCTCCGATGGTGCGGCCGCCTTCGCGAATTGCGAAACGCTGTCCTCTTTCCATCGCAATAGGAACGATGAGATTGATCTGCAGGCTCGTGTTGTCACCTGGCATCACCATCTCCACACCTTCCGGCAAGTCAATTGTGCCGGTAACATCGGTCGTGCGGAAGTAGAACTGCGGACGATATCCGTTAAAGAACGGCGTATGACGGCCACCTTCTTCCTTCGACAGGACGTAGATCTCGGCCTTCGCCTGCGTATGAGGAGTGATCGATTTCGGCGCAGCCAAAACCTGTCCACGCTCAATCGCTTCCTTCTCAATTCCACGAAGCAAGACACCGACGTTGTCTCCCGCCTGGCCCTGATCGAGCATCTTGCGGAACATCTCAACACCGGTCACGACACTTGTTTTCGTATCGGTGATTCCGACGATCTCGATCGTGTCGCCGACTTTGACAACTCCACGCTCGATACGGCCGGTTGCAACCGTTCCACGACCGGTGATCGAGAAAACGTCCTCAACAGACATCAAGAATGGCTTGTCGATCTCACGCTCCGGCTCCGGAATATCGCTGTCAATGGCATCCATCAGATTCTGGATCGCTTCCAGACCTTCGGGCTTGCCTTCGAGAGCGGCCGTTGCCGAACCACGAACGATGGTGATGTTGTCGCCATCAAACTCGTACTTGGAGAGCAGTTCACGAACCTCCATTTCGACCAGCTCGAGGAGCTCAGGGTCGTCGATGAGGTCGACTTTATTTAGAAAAACAACGATGTTCGGCACACCGACCTGACGGGCGAGAAGGATGTGCTCGCGAGTCTGCGGCATCGGGCCGTCTGCAGCGCTGACAACCAGAATAGCACCGTCCATCTGAGCGGCACCGGTGATCATGTTCTTAACGAAGTCCGCGTGACCGGGGCAGTCGACGTGAGCGTAGTGTCGGTTTTCCGACTCATACTCAACGTGTGATACTGCGATCGTCACAATCTTCGAATCGTCGCGAACCGTTCCGCCCTTTGCGATATCCGCATAGGACTTGACCTCGGCCAGGCCCTTGCCGGCCTGCACTGACAGAATAGCAGCGGTCAGTGTGGTTTTCCCATGGTCAACGTGACCGATGGTACCGACGTTAACGTGCGGCTTGGTTCTTTCGAATGTTGCTTTAGCCATTTGCTTTATTAGTTTAGTTGTCTGCTGTAGAAGAGATATGAATCGAGTGTGGAGCCCCCGACCGGAATTGAACCGGTGACCTCGTCCTTACCAAGGACGCGCTCTACCACCTGAGCTACGAGGGCATCAGCCACGCGAAAGTGGGCTGAGATTTGGATATAAAGAGTGAACATTTGCGAATAGAGAGTTGCTCGTCAATAGCGAAGTGAAGTTTTTTTCAACACTTCGCGCAAAACGGATGACGCAGCTTCGCAGAAACCGCAGCCAACCCTGTTTTTCGGATTCGTCTCAACAACCTACCGCCGAAATGCAACCCGCCTCTCATCCCCGGAGGAATTCGCGAAAAAAGCGGTGTCGGCGATTATTTCTTCTTCGCCCGCTCACTCTTTTTCCGCTTCAAATAAGCTTGTCTGCGACGTCTCTTGAGGATTTTTTTATATTGCTTTCCCATAGTAAAAGCCCTTGGATTGATGCGATTGTCGGGCGTACGTCAAGCTTTCTTCCACAACTTCATCACATTTCAATCAGGCGGTGAGCAAACGTCCAGATCCCATTAAGTCTTTACCGTATTTTCCTCCAATCTCTCCCCGAAACCACTCTTTCGCATGAACGCCAACCTCACTCCCTCCCGAGCTTGGGAACCGATTCCCGACGAGGCTTGGTCGGCCGCACATGCGCGGCATTTTTTCCGACGTGCGGCGTGGGGAGCAACTCCCGCCGACGTGAAACGGGCATTGGAAAACGGTCTATCTGCAACCGTGAGCGAAGCTTTTGGAACGGCTCTTTCGATGCCGATTCCACAATCGGTTAACGAAGCCGCCGAAACGATGCGGGGGCTTTACCAAAGAGTTCAACAGGCACCGACCCAGGAAAAAAAGGAGGAGTTGCGCGCAGAGTCACGCCGAAAGCAGCTGGCAGCCTATCACGATATGAGCATCCGATGGCTTCAATTCGCCTCCTCACCCCAACGAGCTCCCTACGAAAAGTGGACAAGCTTTTTGCAAAATATCTTCGTCGTCTCCTACGGCGCACTGAACAATCCTTCACTCGTTTTTCAGCATCACGAGCTTCTTCGCCAAAAAGGACTCGGCACGGCTCCGGAACTCTGCAGCGCGGTTTCCCGCTCTCCGGCGATGATCCTCTACCTCGACCTCCAACAGAGCCGTTCATCTGCTCCGAATGAGAATTTTGCGCGCGAACTCTTCGAGCTTTTCACGCTCGGCGAAGGCAATTACACAGAAGAAGATATCAAGGAAGCCGCACGCGCCTTTACCGGATATCGCCAACAAAACGGCGAGTTTCGTTTCGCAAGAAACCAGCACGATTTCGGAAAGAAAAAGATCTTCGGCCGAACCGGTCCATGGGAGGGAGACGATGTCATCGATCTGATTTTCAGACAGAAAGCCGCCGCCACTTTTCTCCCGCGCGAAATGTGCCGCTTTTATCTGAGCGATCAGGAACTACATCCAGCCTACATCGAAGCGCTCGGCGAAATATGGCGAAAATCGCGCTACCGCCTTTCAACCCTCCTCGAAACCTTTTTCAAAAGCCGGATCTTTTACGATGCACGATTCCGCGGGAATTTAATCAAAAGCCCGGTCCATTTTCACCTCGGCCTGCTTCACGATCTCGACCTGACCGTCCCGCCATTTCCGCGCAATATTATCGTTCGTTACCGCCAGATGGGCCAAACTCTCTACCAACCTCCGAGCGTTCGCGGATGGGTCGGAGGCCGTCTCTGGATCAATGCCTCCACTTTGACCGCGCGCAGGATGCTCGTCGAAAGTCTCTTCCAACCATTTTCCCCACAGAACCTGAATGCCGATGAAAGACGCACCTTACTGGCTTTTCGACAAGAGGGACGCGTAGAACTTGTAGTCACCCGCAGGCGCCTGAGCCAAATGGCGGAAGCAGACCCGCAAGCGATCTCCCGCCGTTTAACCGATTTCTTCCTCGCACACCGTG
>DATGSL010000280.1:0-11986 GCA_035302665.1 Opitutales bacterium
GGTTGCGATAGCGTTCCGAATTAGCTTTTAAGTCCATTGATTGTTCGCTAGTTTACGGGCTCTTTTGTTTATCATCCATGCCTGATTTTGAGCAAGTTTACCGTCGGTTCTTTTCGGATTCTGCCTGGTTGGGCAAATCTTTGCTCGGTGGGCTGCTTCTTGCGATTCCGATTCTTCAATTTTTTGCGTTCGGTTATTTTGGACGTGTGATTGCGGAAGCGAAGCGTCACGACAGCTTTGAAATGCCGGAGTGGAAGCATCCGGGTCCGCTTTTTGTGAGCGGTTTGGCTTATTTCCTTCTTTTGCTCGGTCTCGGCGGCGGGCTTTTCCTACTGGCCTTTATTTCGAGTCTGCCCTTTCGCGGGTGGGCTGGCCCGTTGGCATTTATTCCCTATATTCCCGCGATGCTTCTGAGTCCGCCTCTGGTTGCGGCAGGATGGTATCGTTACAACTGCTCCGGGGAGCTTGTCGATGGATTTCGTCTGACCGAGCTTTTTCGGCTTTTGCAGGAGACCGGATTTCCGTTGTTGCTTCCGACGCTCGCCTTTATTGGGTTCCTTGCGGCGACCTTCCCGCTTTTTCCGCTTGCCTTCTTTGTCGGTGGAATTGTTGTTCTCTTTTATTATAGTCTTCTTTTCCGCCGAACGGAAACGGATGATTTGAGGCGGATCGATCTTCCTTTTTCTGTTTTATAAAAATGCCAACTTACGAATATTCATGTGAACATTGCGGTCATCAACTGGAAATCTTTCAGTCGATGAATGACGAACGTCTCGTAACCTGTCCTGCCTGCTCGAAGGATGGCTTGAAACGCCTGATCGGTCGCGGCGCCGGTATTATTTTTAAGGGAACTGGCTTTTACGAAACCGATTACAAGCGCCAAGATTCCTCCGGAAGCGGTGCAAACGGTTCGTCTTCGACCGATTCGGGCACATCGACAACAGCTGCCGCAGGTAAATCCGATTCCTGAGGCTAACCTCCATTCATTATGGCCAAATCAAAAAATAAAGAGCCGCGTTTGTGGGAAATCATCGTCGCGGCGATTCTCAGCTTGGTCGTCGGCTTCCTGGGTGCCGTTGTTTTTCTCGTAACTCTTCCTCCCGAAGTGGTGAGCGAACTTCCAGCCGAGGAAGATCGTGAGATTGGGAAGGTTTATTATGTGAAAGGCGGCGAAGGAGATGCTTCGCACGCAACCTGGGAGGCGAAGGAGGAGGCTTTGAAAGCTCAGCGGCGCGGATCGATGACGCTGGTCGAAGAGGAGCTCAATCAGTGGGCCGGGGTGCGTCTTGGGGAAGAACAGTCTCCCGGAGACGATCAACCGCTGCTGCACATCGTTCCCGGAGTTCCGAACTTCCACCTCACCGACGAGGAGCTTTTCGTCTCGGTGCCGCTCGAGTGGAGTCTTTTTGGTTTTGGCCGCACCTTTGATGGTCTGACAAGCGGCACATTCGAAGAGACCGGCGGAAGACATGTTTTGAATTACGACCGCGTCTATGTCGGCTCCTGTCCGCTTCCCGGTTTTCTCGCAAATAAATTGGTTCGCGACGTCACCGCTTCGTACGATGTTGCCGAAGAGGTCGAGGAAGGATGGGCAGCGTTGCAGAGCGTGGAAATTACTGAAGAGGGACTGGCGCTCGTAATCCCGTGAATGGTTTGAGAACCTTACGGATCTCTTTGCTTGCGCTCGGGGTTTTCGGCGCGGCTGGCGGGCTGACGGCTGAAGAGCTGGAACTTCCGGAGAATCCGCGCCGTTCGATTTCCCGCAATTCCTATTTTGAAGTCGTCGCTGATGATCCGGTGAGCGCCCAGTTTGCGGCAGCTGTCGGTCAATTGCTGGCTGAGCGTGTCTTGCGCATCGTGCCGGCGCCCGGCGGTGGAAGGCAGCCGGTTCTTGTCGATTTGCAGCCGCTTTCGAGATACGAGGGCGAGAGTCAATTTGTTACGGAAATTTAGCCGAGTGGACAGATTAAGCTGACGATTGCCTGGGGAGAAATCACGACGCGCGACATAATGGAGCGGGCGCTTGCGCAAGGTTTTTTGACAGATCTGGCCGCGGGATATTCGGAGGGGGCATTGACCGTGCCCCTTTGGCTGGAGCTTGCCGTGCAGCATTTGGCGCGGGTGAAGACGGTTTCCTCGCATCGGTGGGCGTTGGCGGAGCGGTTGAAGGAAAGTGCGCCTATGACGCTCGAGGCGATTTTAAATGCGCAGCGGGGAGATGGATCGGAAGAGGATCTCGCTACCCATGCCTTTTGGTTGATTACATTTTTGGAAACGGAGGCCAAAGGACGGGGGGCGCTTCAGGGATTTATTGTGCGTCTTTTCCGCGGGGAGGATCCGATGGAAGCGTTGGAGGCATCCTTTGCCGGACCGTTGCGATCGGTGCAGGAAGCTGAAATGTGGTGGCTCGTCGGGCGGAACGAAATGGTGCGGAGTTCGGGGACGCCGATGTGGTCGGCTCAGCGATCGCGGGATCGGGTAATGGAGCTGGCGCGGTTGACTTTTTTGGTGGAGGGACGTCAGACCCGGTTGTTTGCGGATGATTTATGGGATTATTGGCAAAGTAAGACACTTGAGGCAGAACTCGATTATCGAATCCGTGTCGTGGGGGTCGAAAGCGCGTTTGTTCATGTTTTTTATCAGAATGCGATCTTGTCGCTGAACCAGCTTTTTCAGGCAGTGGTGGAAGGTGACGAGGAAGCTTATCGGGAAGCACGGCTGGCTTTTCGGCATGATCTCCGGACGGGCGACGAGCTGTTGGAAGAAACGGCTTCTGTGCTCGATGATTTGCAAGCGGAGTTGAAAAGCCGGGAAGAGTGATCAACTGTCGCTTTTTTTGACCGCGAAGGAATTGATTTATGAACCAGACCCCGATTGATAAAAAGGAGGAGTGGCTTGAGGAGGTCGATGATCGCTCGACGATGGGTTTCCTCGATCATCTGGAAGAGCTGCGCTGGACGCTTTTTAAATGTGCAGCGGCATTTTTCGTGGCGGTCGGTGCGATCGTCCTGTTCATCGGGAATATCTCGGAGTTTCTGAACGGGCCTTATTATCAGGCATTTGAAGCGCAAGGAGTCGAGTCGGGTGGCCTCTTCATGATCTCTCCGCTCGGTGTTTTTACGGTTTTAATTCAAATACTCGTTCTTGGCGGTCTCGGGCTTTCGATGCCGGCGATGCTCTATTTTTTGGCCAGTTTCATCGCTCCGGCTTTGAAAAAAGAGGAGATGCGGGTCTTGTTGCCAGCCTGTATCGTTGCCTTTCTTCTTTTTCTGGGTGGGTTGATTTTCAGCTATACCTTTATCGTGCCGAAAGCCTTGGAGTTTTCGATTCGGATGAATCGGATGCTCGATTATGAGATCATGTGGACTGCCGATCGTTACTACAGTCTGCTGGTCTGGACGATGCTCGGAATGGGAGCCTGTTTTCAGTTTCCGCTCGTCGTATATATTCTTGTTTATTTGCGGATTGTAACGACGGAGATGCTCTCCAAGGCGCGTCGTTACATGATCGTTCTTTTCTTTTTCCTTGCGGCCTTGTTGACGCCGACCTGGGATCCATTTACGCAGGCGCTGGTTGCGCTGCCGATGTGGTTTCTTTACGAAGTGTCGCTTTTCCTTGCTCGTCGATTGGAAGTGCGTCGGGAGAAGGAAATGGAGGAGCTTTTCGGGGACGATGACGAAGGGTTCGATTGAGTTTTTTGGAAGCTGATTTATTTCTTTATCAAGATTGAGCTTTTCAATTGCATCGTAATCTCTGTATCAAAAAGACTATGGCAAAAACACTCATTATCCTGAAGCCCGATTGCATGGCTCAAAAGTATGTGGGGGAAGTTCTCCGTCGGTTTGAGAAAGAAGGGTTCGAAATCTGCGCCTGCAAGATGGCGAAACTCGATTCCGAGATCCTTAAAGAGCATTATGCGCATGTCGCCGATAAGCCGTTTTTCCCGGAGATCGAAAAGTTTATGAGTTCCCGCCCGGTGATCATCCTTATTTTGGAAGGTGAAAATGTAATCGAGCGTGTTCGCGACCTGCTCGGACCGACCAATTCAAAGGAAGCTCCGAAGGGCACGATCCGCGGCGATCTTGGAACCGATATGATGAAAAACGTCGTTCATGCCTCCGACAGTCCGGAAAGTGCGGAAGCCGAAATCAAGCGGTTTTTCGCTCCTTCAGAGATTTTTGAGATCAGGTAATTTTCTTTCAGCTGCCGGTTTTATCGGGAAATCGGCAGCTTTTTCTACTCCGTAAAATACCCCACCCATGCGACTACCTCTTGTCTTTCGCGCCGCTTTTCTTCTTGCGGCGGTTTGCTTTGTTTCGGTCGGCCTTTCGGCAGAAATTCTCCGGATCGGCACGTACAATGTCGAAAATTATCTGATCATGGATCGGCTGGTTGAAGGCCGTTGGCGACCTGATTATCCGAAACCGGAGATCGACAAATCGGCTTTGCGCGGTGTGATTGCGGCGGTCGATCCCGATATCCTTGCCTTGCAAGAAATGGGATCGAAACCTTTCTTGGACGAATTACAGCGTGATTTGAAAAGAGAAGGGGTCGATTATCCGTATTCGTATTTGCTCGAAGGGCCGGATGAGGTTCGCCATCTGGCGGTTCTTTCGCGGATACCTTTTCAGGAAGTGCACGAGCACATTGATCTCGATTTTCCCTATCGTGGCGGAAGAGAAACGATTCGCCGGGGATTGCTCGAAATTGTTTTCGAAACCGGCGGCGAAACCTGGAGTCTTTTCGTGGTGCATTTAAAGAGCAAATGGACCGAATATCCGGACGATCCGAATGCGGAGCAGAAGCGAACCGGCGAGGCGACAGCTGCCCGGAATCGCATTCTGGAGCGGTATGATCCCGAAAAGGGCGCTCTTTATCTGATTGCCGGAGATTTTAACGATACCCGGGATACGCCGACCTTGCGCCGATTTCTGCGTCGGGGACCGGTGACGATTTCCCACATCATTTCGGCGGTCGATTCCCATGGTTTGAACTGGACGCAGCATTGGGAACGGCAGGGGATTTACAGTCAGTTCGATTATTTATTGGCTTCGCCGGCTTTATTTGAGCGGCAGCTTGATGGCCAATGCGGTATTTTCGACGGAGATGGAGCTGATCTTGCCAGTGATCATCGGCTGGTCTGGGCCGATTTTCAGTTTGTTTCGCAAGAGGCAGTGGAAGTTGACGGAGAAGAAAAGGGACCAGCAGCGCTTCTTCGGCGCTTTCGATAAGGGTAAATCGGGCGAAGCGGAAGAAAGCCGCATCTTCGGCTTGCATTTTATTTTAGAAAACCTAGATTCTCTAGTTTTTCAGGACGCCGGCATAGCTCAATTGGCAGAGCAACGGTTTTGTAAACCGTAGGTTGTGGGTTCGAGTCCCATCGCCGGCTCCATTTTCTGAAACCAAGTTTCGGTTTCAGAGTTTTCTCTTTACAAGTGAAGCGGATTGGCGTTTTCTTCTCCGTTTCACTCATTTTACTGTCATGCAAAAGACCAGAAAATCGATCTCAAAGCGCTATAAAGTAACCGGCACCGGCAAAGTCATGCGCCGCAGCCCGGGGCAGCGCCACCTGCTCGCCAAGAAGAGCCCGAAGCAAAAACGCCGCAATTCCCGCGATAAAGAGGTCGCACCTGGCCAGGCGAAAATCATTCGCGCATCGCTGCCTTTCGGCAACTAACGAGCTTTTCTATCTTCCTTTCCTCCAATGGAAGGGATGTTTTTTTTAACCAGATCAGCCGGGTGAATTTTATTTTCAGGCGACCCGCCGATCTTTGAAATTGAAAAAGGAGAAACATGCCTAGAACAACGAATTCACCAGCTTCCCGCGCACGCCGGAAGAAGATCATCAAAGCCGGTAAGGGCTACCGCGGCAATAAGTCGAAGCTCTTCCGTTATGCCAAAGAGGCGGTCGCACATGCGCGCCAACACGCTTACAAAGACCGCCGCCTGAAGAAGCGGAATTGGCGCTCCCTCTGGATCGTGCGTATCAACGCCGCCGCTCGCCAACACGGACTCAGCTACAGCCGTTTTCAGGAAGGGTTGAAGAAAAGCGGGATCGATCTCGATCGCAAGGCTTTGGCCGATATCGCTGTCCGCGACGAAGCCGCTTTTGCCAAAATCGTCGAGCAGGTGAAGGCCGCGCTCGAAACCAAAACGGCCGCGTAAATCTTTTTAAAGGATCCCCGGAATTTTCGGGGATCCTCTTTTTTATTCCGGAAACGCCCCGAGCGAGTTCCGGTTTTGTATCCGCAGCCGGTTTTGGGAAGAGCTTCTCTTTCAACAGTTTGCGGAGGCGGTTTTTAAAAGAGAGGCTCTTTTCGGGGGCCTTTCTTCAATCAAATGGCACGGCTGCGCCACGATTTTTGAACATCCATGGAAGAAACTTTGCAATCAATCCTGGAGAAGGCCGCCGGAGAGGTGGAAACGGTCGAAACCCAGGCGGAATTTGAAGCTTTTAAGGCTCGCTATGTCGGCCCAAGCGGAGCGCTGACGACAGCAATGAAGGGGATCGGCCAATTGCCGCCCGAACAAAGGCCGATCATCGGACGACAGGTCAATGTCGTAAAAAAGGGTCTCGAGGAGATCTTTGAGAAAACTTTATCGGCGATTTCCGAACGCGAAATGCTCGCTCGGCTCGGTCCGCCGGTCGATGTGACCCTTCCGAGTCCTGACGGTGGGCCCGGTATTCCGCATCCGTTGATGCAGGTTCGCGACGAAGTTTGTCGGATTTTTCGTCAAGTCGGATTCACCGTTGCCGAAGGGCCGGAAGTCGAGTCGGAATATTATTGTTTCGATGCGCTCAATACGCCTGCCGATCACCCGGCGCGCGATCTTCAGGATACCTATTATTTTCCGAATTCGGCACGTTTTGGAAATATTTCGAAGAAAGGTGACGAGCGTTATTTGCTGCGGACGCATACTTCTTCGGTGCAGATCCGAACGATGCTCAGTCAGGAGCCTCCTGTGCGGATCGTTTCACCGGGACGCTGCTTCCGGCGCGATACGGCCGATGCGACTCACAGTGCGAATTTTCACCAGATCGAAGGGCTTTATGTTGATAAAAACGTCACCGTCCGCGATCTGAAGGCGCTTCTCGATCATTTTATCAAAGCTCTTCTCGGGAGTGACGCGAGAACCCGTTTTCGTCCGCACTTTTTCCCTTATACGGAGCCGAGTTTTGAAGTCGATTTTGCGGCGGAACATTTGGCAAAAGTCGGCAGCGACTGGATCGAAATCGCCGGTTGCGGAATGGTCCATCCGTCGATTTTTGAGATGGTCGGTTACGATCCGGAAGTTTATTCCGGTTTTGCTTTCGGCATGGGAATCGAGCGGATCGCGATGATTCTCTACGGTGTCGACGACATCCGCTATTTTTATCAAAACGATCACCGTTTCCTGAAACAATTTTCCTGACCGGGTTAGCGATAGCATGAAGATAAGTTACGAGTGGCTAAAAAAATATATCGATCTCGACCGTGAGCCAGCGGAAGTCGAGGAGGCGCTGACATTGATCGGTTTTGAGGTGGAAGAGGTTGTCGAGCTCGGTTTGCCCGATTTGCCAAAAGTCGTTGTCGGCGAAGTTCTGACGCGCGAACAGCATCCGAATGCCGATCGCCTGAGTGTTTCGATGGTGAAAGTCGATTCGGCCGGAACGGAGGCGCGGATCGTTTGCGGGGCGCAAAATTACAAGGTCGGCGATCGCGTTCCCGTGGCTTTGCCGGGAGCGGTTTTGCCGGGAAATTTTAAGATCAAAAAGTCCAGACTCCGCGGAGAACCATCCGAAGGGATGATGTGTAGCGGAAAAGAGCTCGGGCTCAGCGAGGACGCCGAAGGTCTGCTGATTCTCGATCAGCGCCCGGAGCCGGGGACACCGCTCAACGAAGTTTTCCCCGATACCGATGTTGTTTTCGATGTCGAAGTGACGCCGAATCGTCCCGATTGTCTGAGCCATCTTGGGATTGCCCGCGAGTTGAGCGCTTATTTCGGACTCGAACTCCGTTATCCGCATACCGATCGGAATTTCGGAACGGTTGATAAGGAAAAGGCCGAAAATCTTCTGGAATCGGTGACGATCGAGTCGGAGGAAAACTGTCCGCACTACACGATGCACTTGATTCAGGGCGTGAAGATCGGACCGAGTCCCGATTGGCTAAGGCGGGCGATTGAGGCGATCGGATTGCGGCCGATCAACAATGTCGTCGATGTCACCAATTACGTTCTTCACGAACTGGGTCAGCCGTTGCATGCCTTTGATGTAGCGAAAATCCGTGGACGGAAAATCATTATCCGTCAGGCTAAAAAAGGTGAGAAGATCGTGACGCTCGATGAAAAAGAGCGTTCGCTCACCGAGGAAATGCTGGTGATCGCCGATGCGGAACGTCCGCTCGTTCTGGCCGGGATCATGGGGAGTGTCGATGCGGAAGTCGATGATACGACGGTCGATATCGCTTTGGAATCAGCCTATTTTGATCCGTCGTCGATTCGCCGGACTTCGAAAAAAGTTGGGCTGGCAAGCGATAGCTCCTACCGTTTTGAGCGCGGGGTCGATCCTTTCAATTTGAAATTTGCAGCTCAGCGGGCGGCCGATCTGATCATTGAAGTTGCCGGAGGTGAATTCGTCGGACCGATCTTCGAAGCGGGATCCGATCCGATCACCCGGAGCGAAATCAGCATCCATCATTCCTATATCGGCGAAAAAGCCGGATTTCTGATCGAAGCCGATCGAATTGATGAAATTTTCCGTGCGCTTGAACTCGAAGCGACTAGGAAGACCGATGCCGACGAAGAGATTTATTGGACGGTTCAGGTGCCTGGATTCCGCGGAGATCTCGATGCGCCGATCGATCTTGTGGAGGAGATTATTCGGATTTACGGGACCGATAAAATTCCGCCGGCTGCCGTTCAGGTGCGCGGAATTATCGCGGAAGATCATCCTTCGTTCCGTTACAACAGCCGCGCTTCGGCTTATTTGGTCGGGCAACGCTTCATCGAGTGTTTGAACTACACACTTCGTCCGGTCGAAGAGTTGCGGACGTGGTTTTCCGAAAAAAGCGAAAAAAGTCTCGCGTTGGAAAATCCGCTTAGCAGCGATCAATCGCATCTGCGCTGGTCGCTGATTCCCGGTCTACTCGACAACATTTTGCTCAATCAGGGCAGAAAAACCGGTGCGATGCGGTTTTTTGAAACCGGCCGGATCTTTCGCGAATGGGATGGGGAAATCTGCGAACTGAATGCGGTCGCTTTTTGCATCGTCAACGACGAGAAGGCCGATGGCTGGCTCGTCCGTGAGCCTGCCGATTTTTATCATGCCAAAAGCCATGTGGAGGCGCTGGCAAAATTGGCTGGCTTCGATCTCGCGGAGGCCGATTTTGGACCGGTTTCGCCTGAAGATCGATCGTGGCAGGAAGGACATTCGGCATCTGTTGGATCGGTTGCCGATGGTTACGAGGCTCAAATGGGTTTGCTCAGTCCGCTGATGCTAAAGGAACGCGGAATCGACGGATCGGTAATTGCCGGGATTTTTGCATTTCCGACCGAGGGTCTTCCTGAGGAAAAAGTGCCGGCCTTCCGTGCTTTCAGTCCATATCCGGCTGCCGAGCGCGATCTTGCGATTGTCGCTGACCGGGAAGTTCCGGCGGCAACTCTTCGCCGTGCATTGTTGAAGATTTCCAAAGAAGTGGTTGGCAACGAATTTCAGGTGGAATCGGTCGAGCCGTTTGATGTTTATCAAGGAAAAGGCCTTCCCGAAGAGAAGAAGAGCATCGCATTTGCGCTGAAATTCCGTTCGTTCGATCGCACCTTGACCGATCAGGAAGTCAATCAGGCTTTCAATACGATCCAGGAGCGGCTGACCGCGGAAACCGATTTCACGATCCGGCATTGATCGGAGGTTTTCTCCGGTTTTGGCAGTCTGTTAAAAGGTTAAAAGGAAAAAACAGCTCCGATGAGCGGTTTTCCTTTTTACTCTGACGGCTGACTTGCTATTCTCATGGAGATCTTCTGTAACGTCCGGGATCTCAGGCGTTACGAAAAAGCTATTTTTAATATGTCCAAACCGCATTCAATCGATATCGATTACGTCGCGAGTCTGGCGCGTCTGGCGCTGACCGACGATGAGAAGAAACTCTTTTCGGAGCAGCTCGGCGAAGTTCTGACTTACATGCACAAGCTTGACGAAGTCGACGTCGAGGGAGTGGAGCCGATGGCCCATGCTTTCCCGGCGAAGAATGTGTGGGAGGAAGACAAAGCTGCCGAACCGTTTCCGGTCGAGGTGGCGCTTAAAAATGCACCTGCCACCCGGGAGAACATGATTGTGGTCCCGAAAGTCGTGGAGTAAATCCGCGTAAACTCCCGAAATTGAACTCCGCAAATCTCAGCCTATGAGCGACCCACTTTATTTTAAAACCGCATCGGAACTCTCCGCTCTTCTCGAAGCTGGTGACCTGACTTCCGTCGAATTGACCCAGGCGTTGATCGATCGGACCAAGGAAACTGACGATCGCATTCGCGCTTTTTCGGGATCGGATGCCGAGTGGGCTTTGGAGCAGGCAAAAGCCTCCGATGAGCGTCGCGCTTCCGGGAAAACTTGCGGGCCGCTCGATGGGATTCCGGTCGGTTTGAAAGATTGTCTCGCGGTCACCGATCAGCCGCTGACCTGTTCGAGCCGGATGCTCGAGAATTTCGTTTCGCCGTATGATGCGACGGTTGTTAAAAAGTTGAAGGAAGCCGGCGCGGTTCTGTGGGGACGGCTCAACATGGACGAATTCGCGATGGGTTCGTCGACCGAAAACTCGGCCTTTCAATCGACGGCGAATCCGTGGGATTTGGAGCGAACTCCCGGTGGCAGCAGCGGGGGAAGTGCGGCGGCGGTCGCAGCCGGACAGGCTGTTTGCACGATCGGAAGCGATACGGGCGGATCGATCCGCCAGCCGGCGGCACTTTGCGGAACTGTCGGGTTGAAACCGACTTACGGACGTGTTTCACGCTACGGAGCGGTCGCTTTTGCCTCGTCGCTCGACCAGCTCGGTCCGATCACAAGAAGTGTGGAAGATGCGGCTATCATATTGGGAGCGATTGCCGGTCCTGACGATCGGGATTCGAGTTCGATGAAGGTTGAAGTTCCCGATTATCGCCGTGCGATTTCAGAAAAAAAGCGTTCGTGGAAACTCGGCGTTCCCAAAGAATATTTCTCCGAAGGCCTGGAGCCGGAAGTTGAGAATTCGATCCGGCAGGCGATCGAGTTTTATAAGAGCGAAGGATGTGAGATCGTCGATATTTCCCTTCCGTACCGCGAATATTCGGTGGCGGTTTATTATGCGATTGCAGCTGCGGAAGCTTCGTCGAATCTCGCCCGTTACGACGGAGTCCGTTACACGCACCGCACGAAAAACGTGAATGACGCGATTGATCTTTATGCGAACAGCCGTGCGGAAGGTTTTGGTGAGGAAGTGAAGCGCCGCATCATTCTCGGAACCTTTATTTTGAGCAGCGAGGTTTACGAAGCCTATTATCTGCGCGCTCAGAAAGTCCGGAGGCTGATTCACAACGAATTTCAGGAGGCTTATCAAAAGGTCGATGCGATTTTGACACCGACAACTCCTGCGCCGGCTTTCCGGATCGGTGCCAAGGCCGAAGATCCGTTGCGGATGTATTTGAGCGATCTTTATACGATCAGCGCCAATCTCGCCGGCATCCCGGGAATTTCGATTCCGTGCGGGTTTTCGTCCGAAGGATTGCCGATCGGCCTTCAGATTCTAGGAAAACCTTTTCACGAGGCGGAACTTCTCTCGATCGCCCACCAATTCGAACAATCCCATCCGTTCTCGAAACAACATCCGGCTTTGTAAAATCGTTTGACCGGATTTCTCCTCAGCCAACTTTTCCCATGGAATACGAAGTAGTCATCGGACTCGAGATTCACGTTCAGATTAAGACGGAATCGAAAATGTTTAGCCGCGCGCCGAGCGGCTTCGGTGCCGAGCCGAAC
>DATGSL010000281.1:0-5111 GCA_035302665.1 Opitutales bacterium
CCAAGACGCCAACCGGTCATCGAATAGGTCTTGCTGAATCCGCTGACCGTGATGATCGATGCGGCCGCTTCCGAACTCATAGATGCGGGGCTGAAGTGCTCAGCATCATCGTAAACAAGACGCTCGTAGATCTCGTCCGACATGATCAACACGTTCTTCTCGAGGGCAACTTCGACCAGTGCCTCGATTTCCGCCCGGGTGTAGATCGCGCCTGTCGGATTCGATGGACTGTTTAATATAAACAGCTTGGTGCGCGGTGTGATCGCGTCGCGAAACTGCTCCGGCGTTACCTTGAACCCGGAGTCATCACCTGCAAAAATAATTTTTGGCTCGGCACCGCTGAGCTTCACCATTTCGGGATAACTGACCCAATAAGGACTCGGGACAATCACCTCATCTCCCGGGCCGCAAACAGCGAGAATCGCCAAGTAGCACGAAAACTTTCCTCCCGGACTGATAATGACCTGACTTGGGTCGACCTGCTCGATTCCGTTTTCCGCGACAAGTTTCTCGGCGAGCGCTGCCCGCAATTCGGGAATACCCGCAGCCGGCGCGTATTTGGTTTTGCCGGTGCGCAACGCCTCGATCGCCGCTTCTTTAATAAACTCGGGTGTATCGAAATCGGGCTCGCCCGCGCCAAATCCGCAGACATCGACACCGGCCGCCCGCATTGCTTTTGCCTGGGCTTCGACCGCGAGCGTAGGTGACGGAGCGATATTCTGCGCCAGAACCGACAAGATTTTTGCGTTGGAAATACTCATGAGTATAAAACGGCCTCGGGGAAGCTTTCGCGCGCTCCATCGTTGAAGCCAAAAAGCAACAGAAAACAGGAACCGATTGCTGGCAAGAAAATAACGGCACAGAAATCGCCCAAATCGCTGCGAGGAACCGGAGCTTTGGACTTTGCTGAAATTAAGATAGTTCGCTTGGCAAGTAAGTTACCGCGCTGGATCAAAATCCGGGGCGAGGTTCCAGAAATCGCCCACACGCGAATCAAGGACTGAAAACCCGCTTCATCCAACCGAATTCAGGCGGACTGAAAGTCCCTTTTGCCCAGATCGTGCCAACCTGATCAACAGCTCGCGAGTCGCTCTCTAACTTTTCTTGGCCGGCTTCCGGGATGTTGTGCGCGGTGAAGAAGCTTTTCGCGCAACCGACCGCCGTGGTGAACCTCTTTTCGTTGTCCGCGAGGTAGTCGTTCGTTTCGTAGCTGAACGGGCGGGGGCTGATTTTGCCGCCGCACGTCTGACCGTGGTTTTCCCTGATGAAGCACTTTTTGAAGTCGTTTTCTTCGCGGCCGTCTTCCGTCCCGATTTTTTCGGTTTAGCTGCCGCCTTCGGTTCATCTTTCTCTTTCGCCGGTGGATCGTCGGGAAGCGCCCGAAGAGCCACCCGCAGCAATTCGCCCAAACTTACCTTCTTCCGTTTTGCGATACGCGCGAGGTCCCGCTTCTGTTTTGCTGGCAGCCGGACCGAAATCTGACGATGAGGCTCCGTTTCCGGAGAATATCCATCGTAGTCAAATGTATCAATAGCGTCACGAATCACTTCGCTTTTCGAAGCAACTCCCGCCTTTTTCTGATAATCTTCAATTTTGCGCAAAAGACCGATCCCAAGATCAAAGGTCAAAGGCGCACTTGGTTTTTTCTTCGAAGCCATTTTGTTGTCCTTATTTTTCGGTTGCGACTGAAGAACCTTTATCGCTTTTCTCACCTGCCTTGAAATGTAAATACGGCAGTTGAAAACGCAAACGAGTCCCCCAATTCACAACAACCTCCCCATCTGCAACTCTATTTTCATCACAAAGATCATAATTTTGTGAGTTCGATAAGCAGCCTCAGTTTTGAAAACATCACCCTATTTTCCATGACGTCAATCACAGCCGCATCATTTGAGTCGGAAAACCGTTCACTGACTTGATTTTGCGTTGGTAAACCTCGTCCCTTCAGGCCTTGCAACTCATCCGGCCTGATCCTCCGCATCCCGATTCTACCGTCAGCAAAAATTTTTCTGCTTGCTTCTGTTTCAAACTCTGAAAACGTTAAACGGTTTGTGAAAGCGGCATACGCCCAGGTGGTGGAATGGCAGACACGCCAGACTTAGGATCTGGTGCCGCGAGGCGTGAGAGTTCAAGTCTCTCCCTGGGCACCAATGCTTTACGAGGAACCCTCGCATAAGACGGTTTTCAACTTATCTTTTTGACCCGATCGCGCTCCGGTCAAAAAGCTACAGTCGGCTTCGCTTCCCGGTTTGCTCCGGAGCCGATGTAGGGAACCGGCAAAAGAAACATCCGTTCGACCGGAGAACCATCCAGAATTTTTTGCACGTAGCGATAGGCCCGCCGACCTATTTCAGAAAAATCGAGCAAAAGAATCTCCACATTTCGATCCCGCTTTTGAAGTAAATTGGGATTTCCACAGGCGAGTATCTTGATATCGCGGGGAATCCGCCAGCCCTCTTTTATCGCACGATTTCTCAATTGAAAATAGTTGCTGATTCCGAGCACAAAAATCGCCGACGGCCGGGAATTCCGGTCGCTCAGCCGCTCCTTGATTTCCCCCAAAGATTCTCCTGGAACTGGCAGTTGAAGAGTCTCAAATGTCGGCGCAACCCCGTGGGCGGCAAACTCTTTCAGACCCAGAAGAAAGCCATGCAGGCGATGAGCTAGATTCTGAGAAAGCCCGGACGGAACCAACGCGGCAACCCGTCGTTCTCTTCGCTCAAGCACTATCTGAGCAGCGCTGAATCCAGCGCCGATATTGTTAAAATTAATCGAAAAGGCATTCGTCTCCTCATAGTTGTCAAAAACCGTTACCACCGGAATCCGGCACGGCTCTAAGCGTTTTAAAAACGTGGGAAACCCGCTTATGAAAAATCGTCGGAAAATCACAACGGCATCGAGCTGCGCATACTCGATTTCCTTTAAGAGAAAATCCTCATTCGCTGGACTTCCGTCCCGATAAAAATGAAGAACGTCGCAACCATCCCGATTTGCATCCTGAAAAAAAGTCCGCGCCGCTTCCAGAGCAGCAACATCATTCTGATTTTTTCGACTCCGATCCGTTGATTGAACTTCAAGAACAAGGCCGATCCTTCGCGCCGACTTGAACCCTTCTCCCCGGAGCAAACGCCACCGCTTATCCCGCCAGTTTGACTGCAACGGGAGCGATGTGCCTGGCGACCGATGCAGAAGCAAAAGCGCCCGTTCCTGAAATCCCGGTTTCAGCCGGTAACCACTTCGAGGAACCGATTCGAGCAATGCAGCTTCCTCCAGCAACGCGATACTGCTGCGAGCCGTCGGTTCGGAAACGTTCCACAGCCGACGAATGGCGCGGAGCGACAGAAAATTCTCCCCTTCTCCATAAAGGCCACTCGCCATTTCCAACAGAAGAGCCCGCATCAAACGCTCGTAAAGAAACGGTTTCATAACAGTTTTAACACATAAAGAAAAGTACAGGCAGATTTCCACTCCAAAATGTGTTTCCTTCATTGCCTGACCCTCTTTTTGTTTGTTAGATGGGCCGTTATACGAGTCAGACCCGATGTTCCTGAGTGAACCAGTTTCTTCAAATCCCAGTTCTACCTTTTTCATGCAAAGGCCAATGACTTACCGCCGACGGCTTGCCGGTGGCCAAAAAACACAATCGAGCAGAGGTTTTACCTTGATCGAGCTCCTCACGGTCATTGCGATCATTGGAATTCTTGCGGCAATCCTCATCCCTGTCGTCGGTGCCGCGCGGGCGCGCGCGCAAGGCGCTAAATGTACCAGCAATATTCGCCAGGCGGCCCTCGCGATTTTGCAATACACCACCGATCACCATTCGATCCTTATTCACTATGGAGGCAGCGGAGGGGGACGCAATCTCTGGAGCGACCGAGTGATCGACGACGGTTACCTCGATGCAGATGCGCGGTCGGTCGTTTTTTGCCCGGCGAATCCGCCCACTGATAATCTGGAGGATCGGCTGGTGGCCAGCCCTTGGGCAACTTACGGTTTCAATATGTTCGGTAATGCCGGTAGACGTGAAACGGGACAAAACGCCTCCGGTGCAGCGACTTCGCTTTACCGGTTCAATTTAGACCATGTTGAGGAGCCGAGCCGATATTTTCTTTTGGCGGATAGCGGCATTCCCACAACTCGTTTTCAGCGGATGCGGATTTCCTCCCGGGAAGCAGGCAATCTTGATGGTGTCCACGCACGTCACTCTGGAAAAGCGAATCTTGCCTTCGCTGACGGCCACGTAGAACTGGCAGGACCTCACGAACTCTCGGAAATCGGTTTCAACACCTATTTCGACGAAAACTGGAGTATCGTTCATACACCCACAGATTAACAAACCTTAAAAAACAATCTTCAAACGCAGTTAAAACATACAAAATCATGATCAAAAAAACCTCTCATACAACGAATCCGTTGGGGACAGCCGGAGACGGCTTTTTCCGCCGGACTCTAAGTTTCGCTGGCATGGCAGCCAGCCTGACAGCCATCGCAGTTTTGCCTTCGCACGCGTTCGCTCAGGAAGAACCAGCTCCTTTGTTCGCCGAAGATTTTCAAGACTATTGGGATTGGGCCGACCTCGATCCCGGTTTGTGGTGGTTGTCTAATACAGGCGGACACGTTCGGACCGAAAGCGACTGGTCCAATTTCTTTGGGCAAGGCTCGGAGAACATAATGCTATACATCAACAAGGTGGCAGGAAATCCAGCCCAGGCATTTGGTGTTTTCGGTGAATTTTCCGCCGAGGTCGGACGTTTTAGCTTCGATCTCTATCATCCGAGCGATGGAGGTGGCGATAGCGACGAGATTTGGTTTTTCCTCTACTCCGGTTCGCGCAACACAAATAACCGCGCACAATATTTCGACATCGGAAAGAACAAAACCACGATCGGCTTTTCCGGACAATACCAACGCGATGCGGTCAACCACATCGAGTTCGTCTTCAATAATAGCGACGAATCCGTTCTCTACGGCGACGACGACCTAGTCCTTCTCGCTGGAACAACAGATATCTGGGTCAACGGCGAACTGGTGGAATCGGGTTATTCCCGGCATAACAATAAACGGGGTCCGGTCACTGGTTTTGAATTCAATTCAAGAGGCAGTGCGGGTCA
>DATGSL010000282.1:0-4129 GCA_035302665.1 Opitutales bacterium
ACCGGGTTCCGCGGTAAAGGGAAATGCCCGGCATGCCGCGCTTGCAGAAATCGATAATGCGTCCGAAGCGGAGCGGCCTGAGCTGCTGAAACGGTTTGTTTCGGTTTTCGGAGCTGTCGCTTCGGAATGGGACAACCGGAAATCGATCGGCTCCAGAAACGGAGATCCGAAAGAGAGACGGGATCAGAAAGGAGGTGTCAGTTTCCTCGCCGCCTATCCGGCAAATGAAAAGGTCGCTCTCAATGTCGATCTGACGAATGTTCACACACCGGATTACTATGTCGGAAGAAACGCTGGAAATCCGAATCAGCTGGCGAACGAAAGGCTTCGTCCAAACTATTTTCCGGTCGTCGAGCCCGGAGCCGCTTTCAGCTTTGTGATCGCTCTCAACACGATCGGTTTGCAGGCGGAAAATCCTCAACAGATTCTTTCGGATGCGAAACGGTGGCTCGAAGAGGCTTTGACCGTTCACGGAATCGGTGCGAAAACCGGTGCCGGATACGGCTGGTTCGAAATCGCACCCGAGATTCTCGAATCCGTTCTTCAAAATATCGAAAGCGAGCCGGAAAAAGGAGCGGAGGAATCGGCTGATTCGACTCCTCCGGCCGACGAGACCGATTCGCCAGGTTCTGAAGGTTCCTCAGAAGAAGAGAAGGCGAAACAGAAGATAAAATCAGCGGAAATTCAAGAATTTGCGAATTTCGTAGCCGACATCGCTGAAAAATCTGAATTCGAGCGGAAAGCGATTGTCGAAGAACTTAGGACCGAACGGAAAGACCGCTGGAGAACCTGGAAACGGTCGAAAAAACCAAATGATAAAAAGCGGGTTAAGGCGGTTTTGAAAGTAATTGAAAACGACAAACTCGAGCCATTGCCATGACTATGCAAGCTTATCGACTCAGACTCTACACACCTCTCTTCAGCTATGGCGCGAATCAGCAGGTTCCGGAAATCCGGGCCGCTTCGATCCGGGGAGTTCTTCATTGGTGGTTTCGCGCCCTCGGCGGAACTTTTGAGCAGGAGAGAGAAATTTTCGGCGGGATCAGCCTTGGAAACAATCATCCTCTGGCCCGGCGTTCGCCTGAATCGGCCGCCAGGCTTGTTCTCCGGACTTCGATCCCGGAATTTCGATCCCGGAACTATGCCCGTCTGCCGCACAAAGAGGGCGGACATGCGGCATCCGCCCCTGCAATTCCGGCCGGAACCGATTTCGAGCTCTTTGTTTCATGGCGAAGAGATGAACCTTTGGCGGGGAGTCGGAAAAAATTCGACGCTGCCCTTCGCGCGTGGATGCTCGCCGGATCCTTTGGGATGCGGGCGACCCGAGGAGCCGGTGCAATTCAGAATGTTGCTGACAGTTTCAGTGTTGAAAGCTGGAAATCGGAAATCGAAAGACTTGTTTCCGGAACTTCGATCACCGTTCGTCTTTTGCCGAAAGAGTTTCAGGATCCGGAAGTCGCGCGCAAGGTCATCACCGATACGATCGGTGGACCTTTTCGAGGAAGAGAGGCATCGGATTTGCAACGAATTCGAAATCCGCTCGGACTGGTTTTTCGAGGAAATCGCAAAACCTCTCCACTTCGTCTGACAATCCGCCAGATCGGGGGGCAATATCGAATCGTCTCCGTTTGGGATGGCCGTCAGGCGGTTACCGGAAATCGGGAGGAAGACCTTGAAGAGGCAATTCGACTGCTGCAACAGGCCAACAAGGAAATCGGAGATCAACTCGCCGAAGTCTGGTAAATTCGAAAACAGGGAAATAGATTTTGAAACCTCTCCTCATCCTCACTGTCGGTACCGGAACAGCCGGACGATATTCGAATCTCGCCTCCGGCTTGGTCACGACGGTTCGTTTACACGATCCGGAGCGTTATTGGCTCGTTCCAAGCAGCTCTCCCGATTCGATCGGAATCGCCGATCTCGTCCGCGAAGAGATCGGAGAGGAGGCGATTTTCGTCCCATGGTCTGATTCAGACAATCGATCGATCTACTGCTCAATTGAGGAGCCCGATGACGTGATTTCCTGCCGGACAGCTCTCAGTGCAGTGATCGCTGCCGCCCGGAAGACATTGAAACCCGGCCAGCGACTGGTCGTGAACCCGACCAGCGGCACCAAGCAGATGACTGCCGGAGCCACTTTGGCAGCTCTTGAACTCGATCAGGAGGCAGGCGGAATCGCGTTTACGATCGGAGAGCGGCACGATGGAGTCGTCAAAACCGGAACCGAGCGCGTGACAAAGATTGATACCCGGAGATTCATGTACGAAAGAAGGCTCGAACATGCGGAGTCGCTCTTCGAAGCCGGAGCCTGTCAGGCAGCGGCGAAGCTCTTGGAGCCATTTTCAGAACTGAGTCAACAGAAACTCGATGTCGCCCGTTGCTTGCATATGTGGCAATATCAGAATTACGAGCCCGCCCGCCAGATCGCCGCCCGATCGAGCGCTCCTCACCTCATCGGACTTCGGAATTATTTTGAACAACTTTGTCGAGAAAAACCGGCCGGCGAATTGCGCGTCGCCGATATGTTTGCCGGAGCCGAACGCCTCCGAAATTGGCACCTGACCGACGAAGCTCTGGTCCGTTATTACCACACGGTAGAAACAGCCGGAAGGGTCCGTCTTTGGCAGGAACATTCGTTGCAGGAACCTTTCGAGCTCGATGCCGTCCTCGCGATTCCGGGAATCCAACCGACTTTCGCAAATCGTCTCAGAAACATCGCCCGCGACGGCCGGTTGTTTTTGACGATGGCCCTCCTCTTCGAGGTGCTCCACGCTCTTCAAGATCCTTTGGCCGAACTTTTTTTAGGAGACAAAGATTTTCAGGAGCTCTTGCGTCTGCGGAACGATTATCTGCACGATGGCCGACCGGCGCGCCCCGAAAAGGTAGATGCTTTGCGCGGGAAAACTTTTCATTTCATCGAAAAAGCACTTCCGGGAATCACGACTCGTTTGCCGACCGGATTATGGCCAACTTCTTTGGCGGACGCAGTAACCTCAAGTGTAATCGAATCCGCATCTGTTTTCTGACGTCAGCTGACGTCAGGATTTCCCTCAGCCTCAGGAAAATATTGCAGGGTGGTTGTATGCCTACTGCCTATTTAACTTCTCTGGGACTCAAGGTTTCCGTAACCTCCGAACGACTTGAGCTGACGGTTGCTCATGGTCGGGGTGGTGAGGAGGTTTTGCCAAAACGCCGATGGATTCCGTTGATCGACGTCGATTCGGTTGTCGTCGATTCAGGAGTCAGCTTGTCCACCCGATCACTCTCTCAATTATTGCGACGGGATATTCCTGTTTTGTTTCTGACCCACGGACATTTTCCGGCCGGAATGGCATTGCCGATTTCCCGATCGGTGCGGGCAAAGGCAGACCAACTCGATCGAAGCCGCGATCGGGAGTTTCGCCTAAAACTCTCGCGCCGTATCGTCGATGCGAAAGTCTTCAACCAAAAACGGATGCTCCAACGCCTTTCCGCCAACAGGAAATGGGAATTCTCCGCCGCCTCCTGGTTCGATTATATCCGAAGACAGGTCGCTGAAGCCACTTCGCTCGATACATTGCGAGGACTCGAAGGTGCTGCTGCGGGACGGTATTTTGAGATCTTTGGAACGTTTTTCCCCGAGGAAATTCCATTTCCCGGAAGAAATCGACGGCCTCCGAGAGATCCGGCCAATGCGCTGCTCTCTTTCGGATACACTCTGTTGATCAGTGAGATCAGCCTCCACCTGCATGCATGCGGATTGGAACCGGGATGGGGCTTTTATCACGAAGCGGAAGACGGCCGACCAGCTTTATCGCTCGACCTCATCGAGCCCTTTCGCGCACCGGTCATCGACGCGCTTTGCCTCGACCTGATCGGTCACCGACAGATGACGGTTGACGACTTTAAGGAAGTTGACGGCGGCGTTATGCTGAAACGAACCTCGCGACGGAAATTCTTTGCGGCGTTGGAACGGCGTCTCGAACGGGAATTCTTCAGCGAACAGCTCAAACACCGAACAACATTGCGGCAGCGAATTAAAAACCATTGTTTGGCGATGAAAAAAGCCTTTCAGGAAGGAAGAGAATGGGAGCCATTTCTCATGAATTGAATTCCAAAGCAATTGTGGGAAATCGAAAAAACGGATGGA
>DATGSL010000283.1:0-2969 GCA_035302665.1 Opitutales bacterium
CGGATCCTGCATGATTGCCTGTCGTCCGACTTCATTAAAGGCGATCGCCTGCGGCCCCTGCTGATGAGTCGTGGCCATCGGCAAAATCCGCTCGACCATTTCCGGATATTCGATCGCCCACTGCAACACCTGCATCCCGCCCATCGAACCGCCAACAATCGCATACAGCCGGTCGATTTCGAGATGATCGAGAAGGCGTTTCTGCGCACGAACCATATCGCGAATCGTCACCAACGGAAAAGATCTCCCGTATGGCTTGCCTGTTTTCGGATCGATCGAACTCGGTCCGGTCGACCCTTCGCAACCGCCGAGGCAATTCGAGCAAATAACAAAAAAACGCGTCGTATCGATCGGCTTGCCAGGACCGATCATATTATTCCACCAACCGGGTTTCCGATCCTCCAGCGTGTAAACGCCTGCGCAATGATGATCCCCGCTCAGCGCATGGCAGATCAAAACAACGTTGCTTCGATCCGCATTCAGCCGCCCATACGTTTCATAACGGAGCTGAAAAGAGGGAATACTCTTTCCGGACTCAAAATAAAACGGCTCCTCGCTGTGAAAATCGCGATATTCGACCAAGCCGACCTCGCCCGGTCCGGTGTGGTAAAAATTATTATCGGAGTCGTTCATTCAATAACTGCAAAGACCAGTGCAGGAATTCGGACAATCCGCACCGAAGGCTGAACCGATCAAGCCCGGACCGCCTCCAACAGGCTCTCCTCAATGTCGTAATTGAGGTGGATATTTTGCACATCCTCCTGGTCTTCCAGAGCATCCACGAGATTCAAAACCTGTTTGGCAACATCGGGATCCGTCACGGGAACCGTGCTTACCGGCACATAAGCCAATTCGGCCGAATCCGGAACGATTCCTTTCGATTCGAGCGCCTGACTCACCGCATAAAAGGCGGAAACCGGACAAATCAACTCAAAGTGGTCAGACTCAACCTTGATATCCTCCACACCAGCTTCGAGGGTCGCTTCCATCAGCTCCTCCTCGGTCGTCTTTTCACTGTCGATAAAAAATTGGCCAACCCGCTCAAACTGAAACGCGACCGAATTACTGCCGGCGAGATTGCCGCCGCTTTTTGAAAGAAGACTGCGGATCTCCGAAGCGGTTCGGTTCTTGTTATCCGTCGTCGTCTCGATAATCACCGCAACTCCACCCGGACCGTATCCTTCGTAAACGATCTCCTCGTAACTAACCCCAGGAAGCTCGCCCGTTCCCTTCTTGATCGCCCGCTCGATATTATCGTTCGGCATATTCGCGCCCTTCGCCTTGAGAAGGACGGTCCGCAAACGCGGATTCATCTCCGGGTCGCCTCCACCCGCTTTCGCCGCGATAGTGATTTCCTTGCTGATGGCGCTGAAAATCTTACCGCGTTTTGCGTCTACGACAGCTTTATGCCGTTTTGTGGTCTCCCATTTACTGTGTCCAGCCATAGTTGAGTTCTTTCTTGAAAATATTCCGTTCGCTCAAGAAAAGCTCTACTTTAGGCGACCGGTCAAAAGAATCAACCTAAGACCGCATCGCCACTATCCCTGCTTCTTTCTCGATTTCGCCGCCCTTCCTTTTCCTTTTTTCAAATAAGGAGAGGCTTGCACCGGAGTCTGAGGCGTGCCGGAGCCAGATGCGGTCACCGGAACCGTATCTTCTTTTCTCCGCATCAGATAATGCTGCAGGATCGTCAACAAATTCTGCACCGTCCAATAAAGAACCAATCCCGACGAAAAACTATAGCAGAAAACGAAGAAGATAAACGGCATGAAGCGGAAGATCTTCTGCTGCGTATTGTCCATCGCCATCGGCATCATCCGCATCTGATAAAACATCGACGCGCCCATGAAGAAGGGCAGGATGTTGATCGGCAGACCAAAAAGATGCCCCACAGTATCCGGAGCCGAAAGATCCTGAACCCACAGAAATTCCGCGAAACGGAGCTCCGAGGCACTCATGATCATCCGGAAAAGTCCAAAAAAGATCGGAATCTGGACAAGCATTGGAAGACAGCCACCGACCGGATTGACCTGATGCTCCTTGAAGAGCTTCATCGTCTCCATCTGCATCCGCTTCGGATCATCCTTGAATTCCTCCCGGAGCGCCTTCATCGGCTCCTGGATTTTCGCCATCCGTCTCGAAGAACGCGCAGCCTGCGCCGTCAGCGGCCAAAGAACCGCCTTGATCAAAACAGTCACCACGATAATCGCGATCCCGTAGTTCGGCAGAAAACCTGCAATCGCGACCATCATGCTCAGCAAAAGTTTGCTGATAAAACCGATGATCGGCCAACCGAACTGCATCACGCGATCCTGACTTTTCCCCATCGCCTCCAATCGCCGGTATTCCTTCGGTCCGGCATAAAAATCACCGGCCAATACCTGCTCGCTACCAGCTTCAACCCCGCGCAGATCGAAAACAATTTCTCCGGTAATCCCCTCCTGCGGCTTTTCCCCTTCAACTCTCGGCAAATCGACCGGCCTGGCGATAAAGCCTTTCGCATCGGTTTCCGGCGTAAAAATACTCGCAAAAAACTGATTCTTGACCGATGCCCACTCCAACGGCAGCGATTGCGCAATAAAATCCTTCGGCTCGCCGGACGAAAGCCCGATCCAGGACATAAATCCACCACCGGCAAATTTACTCGGCGTCAAATATTTAAACGATTTGCCGTCGTAATAATTGAAATTGAGATGCTGAATCCCAATTGTCTGACCGCCAGTCGGAGTCGCCGTCCCGAGATGCAGACCGAATTCATTGAGCAAAAGCGACTGTTCCCCCCGATTTCGGAAATAGGTCTCATGATGAACCGTATACGCACCTGGATCCCGTGTCCCCGACTCCAATTCGATCGAATAATGCCGAGTGATCTCCAGCCCTCCCGCCGCCTGCACCCCGTAAACAACCTCCGTGTCGCTTTGACTGATCAACCGATACGGCATATTCGCTCCCGCACCAGGCAATCCACT
>DATGSL010000284.1:0-26388 GCA_035302665.1 Opitutales bacterium
GTTCTGGAATCGCAGGAAACCGGTCCAATTTCCATTTCAGCAAGTCATGCCGAAGGTGACCGTTGCCAGAGATGCTGGCGATGGGTCCCCGAACTTTCCGAAATAGCGGAAGGCGTCGAGGTTTGTCCCCGGTGCCTGGAAGCAATTAAACCCGATAATTAAAACCTTTACAGTGGAGTAATCATGCCTACAAAAGCGCAGCATTTGAACGAAAAGTCCTCTACAAAAAATAAGGAAGCAAAAGCGAAAACCAAACCTGCGAGCCAGTCCGCAAAACAAAGCAAGGCCGCAGCTACGTCCGCAAAAAAAGAAAACTCCACCAAAGCCAAACCGACAAAACCAAAGGCGACCGGAGCTAAAAAAACCGCGGCCAAATCAAAACCATCTGTGAAGTCCACCGAAAAGAAATCAACGGCTAAGAAAAAGACCGCTGAAAGAAAAGCTCCCGCGGCAAAAAAACCGGCAAAATCGGCAGCCAAAGCCAAAAAAACCGTAAAGAAAACAACAAAAACCGACGCAAAGGTCGCTGCGGCAACCAAAAAAGAGGCGGCAGCCGAGAAGAAAGAGTCAAAGGAGATTCTCGAAACAGAAAAACCGACGATCACTTCAGAAACGGCCAAAAAAGTCGCTGGTAATCTGATCCGCACCCGGACAAAGAAGAAGACCAAAGCGAGCAAAACCAGAACGCCAAGCCCGATCGCATTCACGCTCGACGAAGCGATCAAGATCGCCGAAACCCAGAAAGCGGAGGAAGCGGCGACGACCAAAGCCAGCAAGACGCCGGTAAAAGAGAAAAAAACAGCGCCTAAAAAAGAGCAGATCGAGGAAATCAAACAGGAAAACCGCGTCCTCGGAGCAGCTTCGCTCGCCGACATTCTTGGCTACAATCCGGACGCCGGCCACAAATCCCAAGAGGAGGAAAACATTCCGCCGAAATTCCAGCGCTATTACAAACTTCTGATTGAATTGCGGAATGTCGTAAAAGAAGGTCTGGATATCCACACCAAGGAAACGCTGAACCGATCTTCCAAAGACGATTCCGGAAATCTCTCCGCCTACAGCCAACATATGGCGGACATGGGTACGGATACTTTCGACCGCGACTTTGCACTGAACCTTGTCTCTTCGGAGCAGGAAGCCCTTTTCGAGATTGAAGACGCTATTCGCCGAATCAAACAGGGAACTTACGGTATCTGCGAAATCACCGGAAAACCGATCAACAAAGAACGTCTTTTAGCCGTACCTTTCGCGAGATATTCGATGGAAGGCCAAATCGAATACGAACAGAACAAGCGTCGAAATTCCGTACGCGGAAGCATCGTCGGTCCCGGCGAAGCTCTCCGATTCATGGAAACGGAATCCGACGATGACTAGCGTCTCGCCCAAACAAGTGCAGATTCTTGTGCGGTCCGGTTGCCCGGGCCGCAAGTAGAATCTGCGCTTTTTTTGCCGCCATGAGTCACTCAGCTTATGCTGTTTCCAAAAGCTCCGTACAAGTGCGTATTTATACCATGTTAACCCGGATCGCGCGTTATAAATGGCTTTTGGGATTGGCTCTGCTGATCTTTTTTCTCGATCAGATCAGCAAGCAATGGATCATCCAAAATCTTCCGCTCGGAGCTTATTTTCCTGAAGGAACGCCGGGCGTTCGGCCGGGCGATGAAAGCATTACCGTCATTGCCGGGTTCTTCCACATCGTCCACGTTCGGAATACCGGCGCCGCGTGGGGACTTTTCGAAGGAATGAGCCAATGGCTCAGCCTGTTGGGAATTGTCGCGCTCGTCGGAATCTATTTTGCCCGAAAACATCTTCACCTCGACCTGCCAGTAGTTCAGGTAAGTTTCGGCCTCCTCTGCGGTGGCATTTTAGGAAATGTGGTCGACCGGATCCGCCACGGCGATGTGGTCGATTTTCTCGACTTCCATTTCGGCAATTTCACTTGGCCCGCCTTCAATATCGCCGATAGCGCGATTTGCATCGGCGTCGCCATCTATCTGATCTGCTCGTTTGTCCGTCCCGGAGCAATCGAACGGAAAGACGAAATCCTTCCAGAACGAGGTCCGAACGGACAAAATTCCGGCAAGTAACTGCGAAACGGCGGCCGCGTAAGCCCGCCCAAGACCCGCGTATTCAAAAAACGGCCGATTCGGTTCGGCCGTTCCACCCGATATCCACCGCTTCACCATCGATTTTTCCCGTACAGCCTGATTTCGATCTTTACTCATCAACATATCCAGATACTTTGATGGATATGTCTAAAGACCGATCTATCTCCCAGCTGCTGGCGAGCGGCCAAACAATTCGCTCGATTGAATTTTTTCCGCCGCGCGACGATGCGGCATGGGAGCGATTTTGTGAAACCGCCCGGGAACTTCTGGCGATCGAGCCCGATTTTGTTTCGATCACCTACGGCGCCGGCGGAAGCACCCAAGGACGAACCGCACAGGCGGCGCGATTTTTAAAGGATGATCTAAACCTGCTCGTCATGCCCCATTTGACCTGCGTCGGTGCCACGCGCAAAGAAATCCGGGAAGTCGTCGATGATTTTTACAATGCCGGATTTCGAAATATCATGGCCCTTCGCGGCGATCCTCCCAAAGGCGAAACCTCTTTTGTCCCGGTTCGCGATGGTCTCTCCTACGGATCGGACCTCGTCGCATTATTAAATGAATCTTATTCGGACATCTGTATCGGCGTTGCCGGATACCCGGAAAAACATCCGGAAGCCATCGATTTCGAAACCGATCTCAAGAATCTAAAAACGAAGGTCGATCGCGGGGCCGATTTTGTGACAACGCAGCTGTTTTTCAACAACGACGATTATTTCGCCTTTGTCGACCGCTGCCGTGAGATCGGAATCGAAGTCCCGATCATTCCTGGAATTATGCCGGTCCTCGCCTACAAGCAAATTCTCCGTTTTACGGAAATGTGCGGGGCTTCTCTCCCGGAGCCGCTCCTTGAATCATTAGAAAAAGCCCAGGATGATCCGGAACAAGTTGAAGCGATCGGGATTGATTGGGCGATTGGGCAGATCGACGATCTCCTTGCCCGCGGCGCTCCCGGCTACCATCTTTATATTCTCAACCGATCGGCTCCCGCACTCGCATTGTGCAACGGGCTGCAAAACGGAAAAGCAACTCAAAAACCGTGACGATCCTCCGGAGAAACCGACTCATCCTCCGGCCAGGACCGGACGAAACCCTTTTTCTGTAAAGAAATGCATAAGGTCATTCCGCCGGTCACCTTGAATCTCAATGGTACCTTGGCGGAATGTACCCCCGCTGCCGCATCGTTTCTTCAACTCCCTCACCCATTCCTCCTGCTCCGCCAAACTGACTCCCGAGAATCGCGTCGCGGTCGTTACAGTCTTTCCACCGCGGCCAGCCTTTTCCCGGCGAATCTCGATCCGACCGCGGTTTTTTGGCTTCCCGACTTTATTTTTACCCTTTTCTTCAATTTCAGCCGACGGCCGATCCGGTCTCTGCGGAAAATCGGTCGGATCGAGATCGGCGAAAAGTCCCTGTGAAAGATCGCTTCCGCCGCTGACGTCGATTCGTTTATTTTTTTCTCTCATCACTTCTTGATTCCGCCGCAAAGGCCGGGCGGAATATCCCTTTCGCCCTCCAGAAAAGCCAATGCTTTCTGATAACTGCGCCGCTGAAGAAAATGGACCAGATGCGGATCGAGTTCTCTTCCATGATCGCGGGTCAACTGATCGAGTCTGTCAAGTTGCGCCCGGATCTGGTCGCCATCGGCCTTTTCGATTGCTTCCAGAAGCGCTTGAAGGCTTTCTTTTAATGGTTTTCGAATCATATTCCGGAATAAAAAGTCATCATGGCAGCACCCGGTTTTTATCTCAAGAGCACCATCCGACCTTAAGAATATAACCGGCCCGATTCATGCTTGTAAAGACGACCCTCACGGTTAGGGTAGAAATCACCGTCGTCAGGCCAGGGAATTTTGGTCGATGTCGAGCCTCCTATCAGCATTCATTTTAGTTTTGGAAGGACATCAGAAGTATCCAGGATGAAACAGTCATCGTTTGCCAACCGCGCGAATGTCGAGCTCATTGACCGCTATTACGAAAAATGGCAGCAGAACCCGGAAAACGTCGATACCGGGTGGCGCGCCTTTTTTGAAGGTTTTGAACTCGCTCAAAAAGATAACGGAACAACCGTCAAATCACCCGATAAAGCCGGCAAGGCTGCGCGGGTGGCGAGCCTGATCTACGCTTACCGATCCCTCGGGCACAACGCAGCCAATCTCGATCCGCTCGGACTTCGCCAACTCGATTATCCGCGCCTGCGCCTCGAAGAGTTTAACCTGAGCGAAAGCGACTTGGACGATAAGTTTTCGATCGCCCACTACCTCGGGGGGAAGGAGCTGACCTTGCGCGAGATCGTCGATAATCTCAACAGGACTTACTGTCACACCATCGGCGTCGAGTACAACCATATCCAGCACAAGGAAGCCCGTCACTGGCTCCGCTCAAAGATGGAGCCGACGCAAAACCGGCCACAGTTTTCAAACGAGAAGAACCACCGGATCTTGCGCAAAATCATGGAGGCGGAAATGTTCGAACACTTCCTCCACACGCGTTATCCGGGCCAAAAACGTTTCTCACTGGAAGGATCGGAGACCATGATTCCTTCGATCGACGCCATGGTCGAAAGCGCTCCGAAATTCGGCGTCAAGGAGGTGGTAATCGGGATGGCGCATCGCGGACGTCTCAACGTTCTCGCGAACATCATGCACAAATCCTACGAATTTATCTTTCGCGAGTTTTCGGATAATTTCATCCCGGATACCGTCGCGGGCGATGGCGACGTAAAATATCACCTCGGATACGATTCCAAGCGGAAAACCGTTAGCGGCGACACAATCAAGCTCTCCCTCGCCGCGAACCCGAGTCACCTGGAAGCCGTCAACCCAGTCGTTCAAGGCAGCGCCCGGGCACGTCAGCGCATCCTTGACGACACCGAACGCAAGCAGGTACTCCCGCTTCTGATCCACGGTGACGCCGCTTTCACCGGCCAAGGGATCGTTGCCGAAGTCTTCAATTTCTCCCAACTTCCCGGCTATCGCACCGGTGGAACTGTTCATCTGATCGTTAACAACCAGATCGGTTTCACGACCATGCCGCAGGACGGCCGCTCGACACCTTATTGCACCGATGTCGCAAAAATGATCGAGGCCCCGGTTTTCCACGTCAACGGCGACGATCCGCTCGCCGTCGTGATGTGCATGGAGCTCGCCCTCGAATACAGACAGGTCTTCCAGACCGACGTCGTCGTCGATATGTACTGCTACCGGAAGTACGGACACAACGAGACCGACGAGCCGATGTTCACGCAACCACTTCTTTACCAGAAAATTGCAAAACATCCACCGGTCAGCACAATCCTCCGCGACCAGCTTATCGCCGAAGGCTCGCTCAGCGCGGAGAGCGCAGAGAAGATCACTGAACAATATCAGGAGATCCTCAACGAAGCGTTTGAAAAAGTAAAAACCGGCGATGACACCGGAAAAACCGAACGCAAATTCAAAGGTGCCAGGGCAACTTTTCAACCGGCCTATTCGTTCGATCCGATCAAAACAGCCGTCGATCCGGAGGTCGTGGAGAAGGCGAAAATCGGCCTGACCACCTATCCCGAGAGACTTCAAATCAACCGGACGATCAACCGCCAGCTCGAGGCACGGCGCAAAATGCTCGAAGGCGAAGAGCCTCTCAACTGGGCAGCCGGAGAAGCCATGGCCTTTGCAACGCTCCTGCTTGAGGGCACTCCCGTCCGGATTTCCGGACAGGACAGCGAACGCGGAACCTTCAGCCACCGCCACGCCGCGATCTACGATATCGAGACGAGCGAGCGCTACGTGCCGCTTCTCAACCTCGATGAAGACCAGGCGATGTTCTGCGTTTACAACTCACCTCTTTCGGAAGCCAGCGTGCTCGGATTCGATTTCGGCTACTCGCTCGATTATCCGCAAATGCTCTGCATCTGGGAAGCCCAGTTCGGAGATTTCGGAAATGGTGCGCAGGTGATCATCGATCAATTTATTACGACAAGTGAGTCAAAATGGCAGCGGGTCAGCGGACTCGTAATGCTCCTGCCTCACGGATACGAAGGACAAGGCCCGGAACACTCATCCGCCCGTCTCGAGCGCTTCCTTCAAGCCTGCGCCGAAGACAATATCGAGGTAGTTTATCCGACAAATCCAGCGCAGATTTTTCACCTCCTGCGCCGCCAAATGAAACGATCATTCCGCAAGCCGTTGATCGTCATGTCGCCAAAAAGCTTGCTCCGCCACCGCGCAGCAACATCGCCGATCAGCGATTTTACCCAGGGCGAATTCAAATACATTCTCGAAGAGGACAAACCGAACACGAAAGCGAAACGGTTGATTCTTTGCTCCGGCAAAGTTTATTACGATCTCGTCGATTTCCGCGAGAAACGTGAGCAAACCGATACGGCAATCGTCCGGATTGAACAATTGTATCCGCTTCACAAGACCGCCTTGCAGAAAATCTTGAAAAAGTATTCATCAGCTGAGAAGCTAATCTGGTGTCAGGAGGAACCGCAAAACATGGGAGCTTGGTCATTCATCGCTCCGCAGCTGGAGGAAATCGCAGGACGCAAACCGATTTATGTCGGTCGCAAAAGCAGTTCCAGCCCGGCAGTCGGCTCCTTGGCACGTCACAACATCGAACTTAACGAATTTCTTACCGACGCTTTCGAGCTTTAAATCATGGCAATAGACGTAAAAGTGCCCCCGATGGGCGAATCGATCACAGGAGGTATCCTCGCCGCCTGGAAAGTACAGGATGGGGACATAGTCGAACAGGATCAGCCCCTCTTCGAACTGGAAACTGACAAAATCACGTCGGAAGGACTCGCCGAAACGGGTGGCAAGATTTCCCTAAAAGTTGCCGAGGGCGACGAAGTTGAAATCGGTCAGGTCGTCGCTGTGATTGATGAAACAGTGGCGGCGAAAAAAGAAAAAGCTCCCGAGGCGGCACCTGCACCTGCTACCGCAGAGGCCGAGTCGCCATCGACCGCGGACGCTTCTCCTGCCGTGCGCCGGATCGCTGCCGAAACCGGAATCGATCCGGCAAGCGTTCAGGGAACCGGCAAAGCCGGACGCGTCACCAAAGGCGACATGCTTGCTGCTGCCGAAGCTCAAAAAACGAAAGCCGACGCACCCGCGACACCTTCTCCAACAACGGCAGCAGCCGCTCCAAGGCCCCCGGTTGGCGAAAGAACGACGCGCAAGCGGCTCTCGCCGATCCGGCAACGCATCGCCGAACGCCTTGTCGCCGCTCAGCACGAAGCCGCTATCCTCTCGACTTTTAACGAGGTCGATCTGACGGAGGTTCGCAATCTGCGCGCCCGCTATCAGGATCGTTTTGTTAAAAAATACGGGATCAAGCTCGGCTTCATGTCCTTCTTTATCAAAGCGGCAGTCGAAGCACTGAAAGAAGTTCCGCAACTCAACGCACGCCTCGACGGAGATACGCTCGTTGAAAACCATTTCTACGATATCGGTGTCGCGGTTTCATCGAATCGCGGCTTGATGGTCCCCGTCATCCGCGATTGTGATCAGCTCCAGATGGCCGAGCTGGAAGCGGAGATTATCAATTACGCAACAAAGGCCCGCGAGGGAAAAATTCAGATCAGCGATCTGGAGGGAGGCGTTTTCACGATTTCAAATGGTGGAGTTTTCGGTTCCCTCCTATCGACACCGATTCTGAATCCGCCACAAGCCGGAATTCTCGGAATGCATACGATTCAGGAGCGCCCGGTCGCAATCAATGGCGAAATCGTCATCCGACCGATGATGTACTTGGCGCTCTCCTACGACCACCGAATCGTCGATGGACGCGAAGCCGTCACCTTCCTCGTTCGAATCAAGGAAGTGCTGGAAGATCCGGCTCGCCTCCTTTTAAAAATCTAACTTCTTTAAAGGCGCACCGAAAAACTGGTGCGCCTTTTTTAATCCCCGCGTAACGACCTCTTCCCCAGTCGATTCTCCCCAACAGCTTTCGCAATTCTTCGCTTACTTACTCCAATGATAGCCTTTGGGAAACAAAGGAACATTTTCAAAGTGCAGCACCTGATTCTTGCCAACGGTAATGGCCACCTCGACAACGTCGAAACGAAAGGTCCGCGGCTTGTCGCGCAGTTGTTTTAAATAGTGACCGCAAACCCGGCGCAAAGCCTCCTTTTTCCGTTTATCGACCGCATAATATCCGGGCACAAGCGCATCAACACTGCGGGCTTTAACCTCGACAAAAACCAAAATGCCGCGATCGAGACAGACGAGATCGATCTCATCTTTTCCCGAACGCCAATTTCGAACGAGAATCCGAAAGCCTTTCTTTTGCCGCAAAAACTGTTCCGCGGCGCGCTCACCTAGTCGACCGGTTTGCTGCTGTTCCGTTTGATTCCGGAGAGATTTGCGGGACGAAATTCGTTGGAGTAGGCGGACGAGTTTCACCCCGTCATCATCATTCGTCGTCGTCGATGATGTCGACCTCAATATGTAAATCGCGAAGCTGACTCTCCGGAACAGCTGTCGGGCTTCCGGTCATCAAACATTGACCGCGCTGGGTCTTTGGAAATGCGATCACATCCCGAATACTTTTAACGCCTGTTAAAATCGCAACAAGTCGGTCAAACCCAAAGGCGATCCCCCCATGCGGCGGCGCACCGTAGCGGAAAGCTTTCAGCATATAGCCGAAACGATCTTCGATCACGTCGTCCGGAATATTAAAGATATCCCGAAAAAGTTTCAGCTGCAGCTCCGGCTGATGAACCCGAATACTTCCGCCGCTGAGCTCAACTCCGTTTAAAACCAAATCGTAATGCTGACCCCGAACCGCTTTCGGATCCTCATCAAGAAGATGAATATCTTCCGGAATAGGCGCCGTAAATGGATGATGAGCGGCCACATAGCGACCTTCCTCTTCCTCGTAAACCAGAAGCGGAAACTCAACAACCCAAAGAAAATTGAACTGGCTGCTATCGATCGTCAGGCGTCCTTTTTTCTGCAAAAGAGCCGCTGCCTCAAGACGGATCCGGCCGAGAATCGCACAAGAAACACGCCATTCGGCCGCCGCAAAGAAGACGATGTCGCCCTCCTCCATTTGCAGTGCCTCTTTCAAAGCGGCCTTCTCCTCTTCCGAAAAGAATTTTACAATCGGGGACTTCCATTCACCGTTTTCAACCTTGATAAAAGCCAATCCTTTGGCGCCAAGACTGAGGGCAACCTCCGTCAAATGATTCAATTCCCCCTGCGTCAAATCAGCCAGTCCTTTCGCATTGAAGGCTTTCAGACTTCCTCCCGATTCGACCGTCGACTTGAAAACTTTAAATGCAGTTTTTTCAAAAATCGGTCCGACATCGACCAATTCCATTCCAAATCGCGTATCCGGCTTATCAACCCCAAAACGATTCATCGCCTCGTGATAAGGCATCCGCGGAAACGGAAGCGGCAGTTCGACTCCGATCGTCTCTTTCCAGATCTTCGCGATCAATCCCTCCATCGTCGCGTAGATTTCCTCGCGATCGACAAATGACATCTCGATATCGATTTGCGTAAACTCCGGCTGCCGGTCGGCCCGCAGATCTTCATCCCGGAAACAGCGGGCAAATTGATAATATCGCTCAACTCCAGCCACCATCAGCATCTGCTTAAACTGCTGGGGCGATTGGGGAAGTGCGTAAAATTCGCCCGGATTGAGCCGACTCGGCACCAGATATTCCCGTGCTCCTTCCGGCGTGCTCTTGAAGAGAGATGGTGTCTCGATCTCGAGAAATCCGGCATCATTCAAAAAGGAGCGGGCCGCTTGCGAAGCTGCATGACGCATCCGAAGAATTTTCTGCATCTTCGGCCTCCGCAAGTCGAGATAGCGATAGCTCAAGCGCAAATCCTCCTGCACACGATCACCTTGCACATCATCAATCGGAAAAGGCGGCGTGTCGGAAATGTTCTCAATCTTCAGCTCGGTCGCATGAACTTCAATCTGACCCGTTGCGAGCTTTTCATTGACCGTTTCCTTTGGCCGCAGGTTCACTTTTCCCGCGACTCCGATAACCGATTCCGGCTTCAATTCTTCCGCCTGCTCCGCAAGAGACTCATCATCAGCCGGATTGAAAACAATCTGGGTAATGCCTTCCCGATCGCGAAGGTCAACGAAGACAATGCCTCCATGATCGCGTAGCGAATCGACCCATCCCATCAGATAAACCGATTCACCGTTGTTTGTTGCGTTAAGCTGGCTGCAATGATGCGTGCGTTTCATGAATGATTCCGAAAATCGAAAACAGTCCATCCTCAATGACTGTCATAAAAAAGCGAGCGAGAAATCAATGACCTACGGAATCCGCTCCTCGTCGTAATCGATCATATCGGCAAAGGAAATCAGATCGTCCCGATCGCCCACGCCCATTTCTTCCTTCACTTCGACCAGTTTTTCGCGGCCCATTTCGCTCATTCCCATCTGAGCAACTTTACGGTTCCAGACATGCACTTTCAAATCGTCCGGGAAAATCTCCATCAACCGCCGGTCAACCTCATCATCATCGGCGCTCGTGCGAACAATTTCGATCACTTCCTTCGGATCGATCCCGAGATGAAGGCACAAAAAACCATCGAAACCTCTTGTGAAATTTCTCTGATACGACTTCGGCAATCCACCCCCAAGATGCTTGCGAATCTTGGCAATAAACCGAGGCAAATGAAGGAGTCCGCAACGATGCGGCAAATAGGGGGAAGGAAGGTCGAGAAGAGTTTCCCCTGTCGGTCCGGTCTTGATCATTTCCATGATGTCGTTCAAGCAGATCGGCCCCTTTCGTGCAAGGTTTTCGCCAACCGGAGCTAGAACTTCAAGACACTCATCCCGTAAATCCAAAAGGATCTACAGCAGGATAACTAAAAAATATCGGCCGGAAGCAGCTTACTCGGGGGCGCCGAAGCTTTGCGTATGAGACACCAACCGAAACGCCGACGATGCAGCCGCGCCGACCTGATCGTCCGCCGAATTTTTCGCAATCGCCTCCAGAGCCTGTATCGCATCGTCCGTACCGGCCCTGCGCAAAACAATGATCGAAGCAATTTTACAGGTCAGATTATTCGAATGAACGGCATGCTTCTTTAGTTCAGGCACAATTTCCTGATCAAAAAAATCCCGGGTCTCCTCGTCCGCATCGACCTTCAAAACAGCGGCCAACAAATCGCAGCCTGCCAACCATACCAATAGATCGTCCTGCTCCTCCCGAATGAGGTCAACCAACGCAGAAGTATTGATCGCCGGCTGCCCATGAAGATACCGGTAAAGGGTCATCCTGACGGCCGGATCCCTCTCCTGCTTGAGAAATCTCAAAATCTCCTGCTGCTGATCCAATCCTTCCTCGTCGGTCACCAATCCCCAGACAGCGAGCATCCGAACCTGCGGATCGGCATCAGCCAAAAAAGTTGTGAGATACGCCTGGCTCCGATCATCGATATCGCCGGCAGCAATCTCCGGTTCAGCGCCGCGCTGATTCACCGGAATCTCAGAGGATGCCTCGCTGGCCGGACCGGAAAGGGTATAAGCGAGATAAAGCGAACAAATGGTAGCTGAGGATATCGCCCCTGCACCAATCAAACCGATTACGCGAAGTCTCCTCATCCGATTTTCTTTCTCCCGTTTACTACTGGAATCATCCCCATAAAAATTCGGTGTTAAAATTTATCCCACCGAATAATCGTTGCGATTATAAATCGGCGGAAGCCATCGAAGATTGAATCTTCTTAAAAAGTAAAGACCGCCGGAGAATAAAATTCAACCTCAAACATCGGCTCCGTCCAGAAACTCCTGATGGGAATCCCCCAATTCCTACCTGCGAAACCACGAATTTCCCCAAAATCAGGCCGATCATCCACCGCATTCCGTTGCCGACGATGCGAAAAAGTCGGACGCGCTTCAAAACTTCTCAATCGTCACTCCGGCCTCCCGGAGCAACTCAGGCACGAGATCATCATTCCGGTAATCGACATGATACTTGATCGCCTGAATCCCCGCAGCCGCCAAAATTTTCGCGCAACTTATACAGGGGAAATGGGTGATGTATGCGATCGCTCCTCCTACACTGCTGCCACGGCGCGCAGCATCCGCAATCGCATTTTGCTCGGCATGAACCGTCGCCTGCTCATGCCCGGCCCGAACGCGCGAAACATGCGGAGTCGAAGGCAAAAAACCGTTGTAACCGGCCGCAATGATCCGATTCTTTACGGCTCCGCCCGACACGATCACACACCCGACATTCAATCGGTTGCATGCAGACCGTGACGCGAGAAGAAAAGCCGTCGCCATAAAGTAGTCATCCCACGACGGACGCTCCGGCAGATCCGACGTAATCGCCATAACCTGATCGACAAGACTCGTGGCTCGACTCTCCATGCTCCACTGATTGACACACGCAATCCGGCCGATGCAAGCGTTTTCAGCGCCCTTCCGATCAGCCCGACAATCCCTCGGCCAATTTTTATTTCAAAAAGAGGCTTGCACTCTTCGGATCACTCCTAACACTTTGGGGATATAGTTTCGCCCTGTGGCGAAGTCACCCTTCGAAACCAATGGAGGAAAGGCCATTTTGAAGGATTTGGAAAAATTTCTTCTTGCTTCTCTCTGGTCTCTCATCTTTTTTTTTCAAATTCATCCTGTTGCTCACATTTTCGTGTTGAAAAATCCTCAAATCAGATATTTCTTTCGCAAATCGTGAAAAAATAGGGAAATTGGTGATAAGAGTATTAAATTCTCCTTCAAGGTTAAACCAATCACACACGCAGTTATGAAACACATTAAGTCCAAACAGGGATTTACCCTGATCGAACTCCTGACAGTTATCGCAATCATCGGCATCCTTGCCTCGATTCTTATTCCGACAGTTGGAAAAGTTCGTGAGCAGGCACGCCGCACTGTCGACGGCAATAACATCCGTCAGATCGGCACAGCTGCTCTGATTTATGCCAACGACAACAGAGAACAGCTTCCTCCAAAAAATCTTAATGCAGACGGTCTTCCTGAAGGGACTGGAGAAACTACAGATGTAAGACGTTACGCTGCAGCCCTCGCTCAGAGCGGCGGCATCAATGACGGCTATATCTGGATTTCCTCGAGCGACAGTGGTGTCACCACTGCCAGCAACATCCAGCAATACGACGGCAGCCCGATTTTGGAAACTCGCGGTGCTGACAGAGTAATCCGGACAGGAGCAGGGAAATTCGGCAGCCTCACGGACCTCAGCTTTGGCGTGGTTTCAGGCATCGGAATGGGTGCTTCCTCCCGCACACCGATCGCTTTCACACGGGGGCTGAATCCAAATAACGGTGAGTGGCATCCAAGCGCGGGCGTTTATGGAGATAAAGGTGGCCATATCGTCTACATTGGTGGAAACGTCGCCTACTACCGACACACCAAGGGAGATGATGGTAACGGTATCTTTACCCACCTGACCACTGGTGATCAGACCGTGAATATTCTTGAAACCCTTTCCAGCAACGCTCTCTTCCACTCTTGGGCCGCTGGTCCTGGAATCGGTGTTCGCTCACCAGGACAAGGCTAAAAACGGTCCTGCCTAATACAGGAGAATTTAAAAACGAAAAAGCCAGGTCGAAAGACCTGGCTTTTTTCGTGCCCGTAAATCACCTCTACCGAACTGCTTGAGACCCGATTTCTTCTTTTTCTCATTTTCCGATTTCCCAACGGCTCTTTCCCCGCTACAGTCGGAAATTCCTATGTCGACTGCCACAACTTATATTTTAGGTCACCGCAATCCGGACGCCGATTCAATCTGTGCCGCAATCGCTTACGCCAATTTCAAACACCTCATCGGCCAAACCGAATGCGTGGCTGCCCGTTGCGGAAATTCCAACGCGCGGATCGATGCGATCCTTCACCGATTCGATACACCTCTCCCACTTTTTCTGGGAGATGTCACTCCCCGGGTTCGCGACATTATGGTCACCGACCTTATAAAAGCCCGCAGCGACGCCACTTGCGCCGAGGTTCTTGAATTGATTGAACACTACGACGTGCGGATCCTTCCGGTTACGGACTCCGTCAATCGACTCGACGGCTTTATCTCCGTCTTTCAACTCGGAGAATTCTTTATTCCAAAACTGCTTGAGCCGCGGGCCATGCAGCGCGTCCACTCCGATCTGAAGTCGATCGCCGCCTCACTCAAAGCGACTATTCTTCATCAAGCGGAAGGAAAAAACGAACCAACTGACCTCTATGTCGAAGTCGGAGCCATGGATTTGGCCTCCTTTGATCGTTTCTCCGATCGGGAAAAGATCCTTCCAGAACAGCTCATCGTAGTCGTCGGAGACCGCGAGGAAATCCAACGAAAATCCATCGAAGCTGGCGTTCACCTTCTCGTCATTAGCGATGGCCTCGAGGTAAAGGACGAAATTCTGGATCTTGCCCGCGAACAAAACGTCCACCTGATTGTCAGCCCTTACGATCCGGCCACAACAGCGTGGGCCATCCGTTCCGCATCGACCATCGACCATCTGGTCGAACGCGATTTCTATCCGTTCAAACCGGACATTCGTCTGGCAGAAGCGCGGCGGAAGGTCTCTTCGATCAACGCCTCAGCCTTCATGGTCGTAAATAGCCAAAACGAACTTCTCGGCATTTTCACCCGAACCGATCTTCTTAAACCGGTTCCGACAAATATCATCTTGGTCGACCACAACGAGCTCTCCCAAGCGGTCCCCGGAGCAGCAGAAGTAAATATCCTGGAAATTATCGATCATCACCGCCTCGGAAACCTTCACACACAGCAGCCAATTCTTTTTATCAATGAACCGGTTGGGTCGACGTGCACGATTATCGCCGATCTCTTCCGCAGGGAATCGCTGGTTCCTTCTCCGGAAATCGCGGGACTTATGATGTCCGGCATCATTTCCGACACGCTGAATCTCCACAGTCCGACCACCACCGGCAAAGATGAGGAGATCATCAAGTGGCTAAGCCCGATCGCTGGCATCGATAATGACAAACTTGCCGATCTGATCTTTTCCTCCGGCTCGGTGATCCTCGACAACGATCCCGAAAAAGTCATCCGCAGCGATTTTAAATCCTATACCGAATTCGGCATCCGCTTCTCTGTTTCACAGGTCGAAGAACTCGGATTTGAAAATTTCAAAGACCATTCGGAAGAACTGATAGAAGCTTTAAAAGATGTCCGAAAAACCGAAGGCTTCTATTTTTCAAGCCTCCTCGTCACCGATATCAACACGCAGAACTCCCTTCTGGTAATCGCTGGCAACAGGGAGTTTATCGATCAAATTCCGTATCCGGTAGTCCAAAAGAACGAAATCTTCGACCTCCCGGGAATTGTCAGTCGGAAAAAGCAGCTCATCCCATTTCTCACCGGCCTCCTTCGGATCCTTCAACCGAATTGATCCGCCAAAAAAGCAGCCGATCAGCGATTCTTCTCGCGATCAGCTGCTTCAGACCAAAATTACTCCATTTCAACCGCTTCCTCTTCGCCGACAGAAATATTCTGTACAGCTGACCCGAAGAAAAGCGCATTCAGGAACAAACGACTGCTTCCCAACCAATAGCCGCGAAAGGCCGGATCATCCGCAAAAAGAAAAACAACGCCCGACCCATACGATTGAGCAATCACCGCAGCTGATTCAGCCAAAAGCTCCCGGTTTTCCTCTGAAATATATCGGCTTACGAACGGCTTCTCATGATACAGAACCGGAGTGGTATAAGGATTTTTTGACGGCTTCATGAAAACCGTTCCCTGACGGAAGAGCGCAACCGACTCCTTTTCAAAGCCAAAACCGAGGGGGTGCGTCGAATCGACGTGTGCCGACAAAATCGCACCGCTAATCCGCTTCAACCTCTCAGTCGCATCCGCATCCGCATACGGAATCCGCTCCACCTTCGTCGTCGCCTTCTTCGTCAAGAACTCCGCATTCACCAGGTCTTTCGAAACAGCCCACTCCGCCGCGCGCTGCATCGTGATCAAAGTTCCACCGGCGCGAACCCAATCTTTCAGGGACCGAATTGTGGCACTTGTCATCCGCCAATGACTTCCGCTCGTAAGAACAATTACATTGTAATCGTTCAAATCGACACGGCGAAGTTGGTAATCCTCAACGAGGCTCACCTTCATCTCCATCCGTTGATCGAGAAGATGCCAGATCGTTCCCGCACTTCCGATTGTTACGCCATCGCCGATACTCAGGAGCACCTTTCGCTCTTCAATCGGAACCAAACTTGGGCTGCCGAGATTGATCCCTGCAGGAGTAAGACCGGTCGTTACGGGAACAATTTTCACTGATGTTCCGGCCGATGCTTCCTCCAAAATTTGGAAAACCTCTTCCGATGTTTTTCCCTGAACGGAGACCGGCACAAAAATTGTTCCCGGCGCAAAATCTGGTCCGTTCACATCCAGTGCAAACGACCGTGTAGCAACTTCAGCAAGCAAACCGGCTTCTAGAATCCGCTGCAAAACCTTCGGAGCCTCAAAGCTCTTCCAGTCAAAAACATATCCATACGAACTTTCCCCTTCGATTCCGAAGACAGGAACTTGCGCCTCCTCAATTCGGCTGCCCAACAGCGACGAGCGATACGCGGCCGCTTCGAGATCGGCATATTCCAGATTGTAAGCCGGCGGAAGAACCCAGGTCGATATGTCATAAAAAACATTCTCCTCAAAGGCCGTTTGCCGCTCAAACAACGAACGGATCAACCTCATCTGCGGTTGTTGCAACGGAACAATAAAATCGCGCCCGGCTTCGAATTCTTGTCCATCGACCTCCAGGCTTTCACCGAGTTCATAAACCCGAATCTGATGGCGCAATAAAAGATCTAAAAATTCGGTATTTCGCACCGGATCATCCAAAGCCTCCACAATGTAAGCCTGCGTTTCCAGCTCTTTCGCCTCCTCCATCGCCGTGTCGAAGAAATTCTGCGAATAAGCTTTGAAATCTTCGCCCATCGTAACGGCCGCCTCCAACATCCCGAGCGACGCGCGAAGCTGGTTTCTGATTCCAAACGGAAAGGTTATCGGCCCGTGCACACCATCCTGAACGTGGCCGCGCGAACTCGCCTGCTCAAAAAGGATTCCGACCGATCCATTCAAATCGGGATAGGTCGACGCTTTTCCAACATAGAAATCGTCAAAAGTCTCCTTCGTGTAATAAAGCGATCCGATTGCATCCAACGCCTTGGCATTGATTTCCGCAACGCGAGCCGTCAGCTCATAATTCGTCTCGGGAGTCAGCGGATTGTTTCGCGACGGAACGCCAGGCTGAAAAAAATAGGTCCGCGTCGGCCCCATTTCGTGAAAATCGCCGAGAAGATGCGGATGCCAGGCATGAAAATGCTCGAGTCGGCCCCGGCTTTCCGGATGAACGAGCGGCAACCAGTCCCGATTCAAATCAAACAAATAATGATTGGTCCGCCCACTCGGCCAACCTTCCTGATGTTCGCGATGGTTACGATCCGATACAAGACGCTTCCCGCGATGACTGTTTGCCCAGATGGCAAAACGATCAAGCCCATCGGGATTGACCACCGGCTCGATCAAAATCACCGTATTTTCCAACAATTTTTCAATACCCTCTCCGCGCGCCGCCGCTAGATGATAAGCGAGCAATGGCACCGAATTCGCCCCGCTCGGCTCATTTCCATGCACGCTGTAAGCGAGCCACACGATCAACGGTTCGGGATCGCTCGCCGAGAGCTTTTGCCCACCGCGCACTTTTGAACGAGCGGCGCGGATTTCCTCTTGCCGGGCAAGATTCTCCGGAGAACTGACCTGCAGCAATAAAAGCGGTTTATATTCGTGAGTCCGCCCGAATTCAACGAGCTGCATCCGCTCCGAGATTCCTTCCAACAACTGCAGATAAGCGACAATCTGATCGTTCCTCAGATGCCATTCACCTGGCTCAAATCCGTAAAATTCCCCGGGTGTCGGAACCGCAGGATCATAATCAACAGTCTCCGGCAAATAATAAGCGAGGGACGGCTCGGTTGGCTCGGCCCGGCCGCTAAGTGCGACAATCAAGACCCCGATGAGAAAGAAAAAAGCCTGAATCCTAAACATGAGAACGAAGATCACACATTTTTACCGGAACCAAAAGAGAAAACCTCGTTTGGAACCGTGATAACAATCCGCAATAGGCCGGTGACAAACTCAGAAACCGTTTGACAATCCCCGGTATTCGAACGCAATTATTCCCTTTCCGCGATTTAGCGGAATAGGGGTTTTATTTACAAACCGTATATCATTATGCCTATCGCCACACCGAAACAATATGCCGCGATGCTCGACGCAGCCCAACAGGGCGGCTACGCTTATCCGGCGGTCAACATCTCCTCACTGACAACTCTGAACGCCGCACTCAAGGCATTCGCCGAGAAAAAGTCGGACGGGATCATCCAGGTCTCGACCGGTGGAGGTGAATTTGCTTCCGGCCTGAACGTAAAAGATGCTGCACTCGGCGCTATCGTTCTCGCCGAAGCGGCCCATCATTTAGCAGAAAAGTACGACGTTCTCATCGCGCTTCACACCGACCACTGTCAGAAAGCGAGAGTCGATTCCTTCCTCAAGCCGCTTATCCAAGCAACCGCCGAACGGCGTGCAGCCGGCAAAGGAAATCTTTTCCAATCACATATGTTCGACGGCTCCGAACTGCCATTGGAAGAGAATATGAGAATCTCGCAGGAACTTCTGAAGCTCTGCGCGGAAAACGAAATCATTCTCGAAGTCGAAACCGGTATCGTCGGCGGAGAAGAGGATGGCATCGACCATAGCGACACTCCTTCCGAAAGGCTTTACACGACACCTGAGGAAATGGTTTCCGTTTACGAGTCGCTCAACGGCCTCGGTCGATATCTTTTCGCCGCCACCTTCGGAAATGTCCACGGCATCTACAAGCCAGGCGCCGTGAAACTCCGTCCCGAAATCCTCAAAGAGGGTCAGGAAGCCGTCATGGCAAAACATGGCAAAGAGGCGGAGTTCGACCTCGTTTTCCACGGCGGATCCGGCTCAAGTCTCGAAGAAATCCGCGAAACGCTCGACTACGGAGTCGTTAAGATGAACATCGACACCGACACCCAATACGCATTTACCCGCCCGGTCGCCGATCATATTATGAAAAATTATGATGGCGTTCTCAAAATTGACGGGGAAGTCGGCGTCAAAGGAGTTTACGATCCCCGCTCTTATCTCCGAAAGGGAGAAGAAAGCATGGCCGCCCGTCTCGGCGAAGCCTGCGAAGACCTTCTCTCAACCGGAAAAACGTTGTTCGGCTCGGTTTAAGCGCCGGTCCCGACACACGATCTTTTTCGAGCCGCGGCATTATTCAGATGCTGCGGCTTTTTTTAAACTCCCGGTTGCCCCAACCTCTCAAAGAACGTAGGCTGTAACCTCAAACCACCAGATCCAAAGCCATTTCAAAAAAGATATTCGATTTATGAGTGTAGCAAAAAAAGGAAACACCGTTCGCGTTCATTTTACGGGAACTCTTGAAGACGGGACGGTTTTCGATACGTCCAAAGGGCAGGAACCGCTCGAGTTTACCCTCGGAGAAAACGACATCATCGCCGGGTTTCAAAATGCCGTGATCGGAATGAATCCCGGAGAAATCAAAAAAGAACTGATCCCGGTAAATGATGCTTACGGTCCACGACGGGAAGAGATGTTGATCGAAATCGAACGCGATCAACTCCCGCCCGAAATCGAACCGGAAGCCGGTCTACAACTTCAAATGACGACAACCGATGGTCGCCAACTTCCCGTGAAAATCACCGAGGTCAACGACGCGACGATCAAACTCGACGCCAATCATCCGCTCGCCGGCGAAAACCTGCTTTTCGAACTGGAACTCGTTGAAATCGTTTGATCGCCGAAAAAGCGATCAGGTTCTACGAGCCGACCAGAGCACTCTGTCGCTCCAACATCGTCGGATGCGAGTAATAAAACCCGCTGTAAAGCGGATGGGGCGTCAGATTGCTCAAGTTTTTCTCGGAAAGCTTTCTCAACGCCCCGATCATCGGCTCAGGTGCACCGACCGCCGCACTCGCAAAAGCATCAGCTTCATATTCATGCTTGCGCGAGAGGCGATTAAAAATCGGTGTCAGCCAAAAGGTCACCAACCCGCTCAAAAGCCCAAATAGCAAAAAGACCGGGGCAATCGTCGCCGGCTCCGAAAATCCAAAACTTCCGTAAAACCATTCACTCTTCGCCAGATAAGCGATCACCGCAAAAGCTGCAAATACCATCACGGCGGAAAGGGCGAGCGTCTTCGGAATATGCCCTTTCTTATAATGCCCAATCTCGTGAGCGAGAACAGCCTCCAACTCCTTTTCCCCGAGCTGCTCCATCAATGTATCGAAAAGAACAATTCTTCTGAAACGTCCGAACCCCGTAAAAAATGCGTTCGAATGAGCCGACCGCCGACTCCCGTCCATCACCTGAATCGTCGATGCCTTGAAGCCGGTCCGATCCGAAAGATCCATTAAACGCTCCCGAAGCTCCCCTTCCGGCAACGGCGTGAATTTATTGAAAAGCGGCATGATGAACATCGGGTAGAGAATCATCATCACAATCTGGAATACGAAAAAGAAAACAAATCCCCAAATCCACCACCAATCGCCGAACCAGCCGACCAATGCCACCAAAACCCAAAGAAGCGGAAAGCCGATGATCAAACCGATCACCAACCCTTTTACTTTGTCGCTGATCCAAAGCTGAAGCGTGCTTTTATTGAATCCAAACCGCTCCTCGAGTCGAAACTGTGACCACCATTCGAGCGGAAGTCCCGGCAACGAAAGCAACATCGAGACCGCGATCAAATACAGAACATCGGCCCACAAAACTCTCCCGAAAGTCTCGTTAAAAACCGAATAAAACCACGGAAGAAATCCGCTGAAAATCACCAGCGCAAGAATCGCACTTCCGTAAAAATGATTCACAATACTGAAACCGTTTTTCGCCAGCGTGTAATCGACCGCCTTCCTGTAGGTCGCTTCATCCATGACTTCTTCCAATCCAGCCGGAATCCGATCGGCAAATCGGCGAACTTGGCCCCGGTTCAGAAGATCGAGGAAAACCTCCGCAGCCAATTTCAGCAGCAACAAAAGAAGGACAACGAACAAGACGGTATTCATAAGAACAAACGCATACGGGCGCTGAAAATCAGTGGGAGTGACCGGCGCTGACCCGAAACGACCAGCGCTTCCCGCTCCAGACGACCTTGTCGCCGCGGATCAACTCCATTTCCAAACGAACATCGACCGCCGGATGAATCTGATGCTCGGAAAGCCCAAAATACTCCTCGACCGGATCCCACGGAAGCGTTTCGAAATCATCCATATTCTCCATCCGCATACGCAGCTCATACTCCTGCGGCTCCCAATCAACTTCCTCGTTCAGCGGAACAATATAAAACGCAAACCGATAATCGAACTCCACCGAACGGGCAATTTCCATTCCGAACTTCTTCTTCTCAAAAGATATCCGATAAAACGAGCCATGGTGGGGTCCGATCGGCGTGCGGCTCCGCCGGAACTCAATAAATTTCGGAAAAAAAGCAACCGACAACAAAAGGCCGATAAACAAAAGGATGGCGCCGCCCCAAAGATACCGCTTCTTCGATCGTTTACCTTCGGGAATGAGATTCGGTTCGTCTGAAAAACTGCTCATCGTTAGTTGAAAATCGTTTCCGAACGGTCGGAAAGCTCCAATCTTGCGCCGCGCGAACCCGAAGTAAAGACGGGAACTCCAATTTCAATCCGGTTTTCATCCGGAATGAGCGACGCAGACGTCAAAGAACCTTGCCGCCGCCGTTCCCTCTTCATAGTTTTTGCTCCTTCGGTCCGATTGGGCACCGATCCGGAAACGTGCCCATCATTCGCCGATCCTTTTGCAATGAAACGTTCCACTCGCATCGTTTTTATTCTAATTTTCGCAACCATCGTTGCGGGACTTTTCCTTCTGCGCTCGCCGATCGCGCAACCTACGGATTACCACGATTTTGCCGACCAACGAGCCCTCGTTGGCATTCCTAACTTTTTAAACGTCATTTCGAGCCTTGCCCTGGTCTTTGTCGGTGGCTCCGCGCTTGCAGCACTCTTTCGAAATCGTCCCGAAAGCGAACGCCTTTTTCTCGAATCGCGCGAACGTCTGCCGTGGCTTTTCCTATTTTCCGGAACGCTCTTAACCGGACTGGGATCGATTTATTACCATTGGTCCCCTTCCAACGGCACGCTTTTCTGGGACCGGCTTCCGCTCACTCTGATCGTTACTTCCCTTTTGGCGGCGGTGATTTCCGAACGGATCAGTGTCAAAAGCGGACTTCGCTGGCTCGCTCCACTTCTAATCATCGGGCTAGCGAGCGTTGTTTACTGGTCGTGGAGCGAAACGCGCGGAGCGGGCGATTTGCGCTTTTACGCCCTCGTTCATTACCTACCGCTTCTACTGATTCCGTTACTGATCCTTCTCTTTCCACCCCGTTACACGCGAACGGGCGACTACTTTTCGGCCTTCGGTTTTTATCTTCTGGCAAAAATTGCCGAGAAAATGGACGCCTCTCTTTACTCGATCGGCGGTCTGATCAGCGGACATACCATCAAACATCTCTTGGCCGCACTCGCCCTTTATTGGCTTTTCCATATGATTCTCCGCCGCAAACCGGTTCCGTCCCTTCGGCCGCTCGAGAAAAGTTCCACCGGCAATCGCAAACGGAAACAACGATCGTAGCCATCGGCTGTGATCTTCTAAATGATTCAAATTTGTGACCTTTGAAGAGGAAAAATTTCGCCAGCAGCGACACGCCCGCAGACGTCGCGTCAAACGTCTGCTTCGCTGGATGCCGCGGAAATCGAATTTTCAAAGATATCCCTTTTTAAAATGGTTTCCGTCCGTCGCTCAAAGACGACCCTACCTCTGGTCCTTTAAACGGGTCCACTGCACCCCCGCCTTCTACGCCGGCTCGATCATCTCCTTTTTGCCCTTTTTCGGAATTCAGCTCATGCTCGCTCTCGGCGCGGCTCTCCTCTTCAGGGCCAATCTTCCGATCACCGCAGGTCTCCAATTCATTACCAATCCGTTCACGATGGGCCCGATTTATTTCATGACCAATCGCATCGGAAAATGGGTCATCGGTATCACCGGTTACGGCGAAGGCCTAAATCGATTTTTCAGCAATATCAACGCCTTGATTATCGGCGGAATCATTGTGGGAGCAGTCGTCGGTGGAATCCTCGACCTGATCTATCGCTACGGAGTTTACGAAGCCCGAAAATTCTCGATGGATCCGCGAAGAACAAGAATTCCTGCTCAAGAAAATCCGGAAAAAAGTTCCACCCAAACACCCGAATCAAAAAAACCGATCCACTCAAACAACGATCCATCCGCCGATCCCGATCCCTGAGAGCTAAAATCCAGGCCGACGGCCGAACCCTTTGAGAGAATTCACGCTGCACAAAATGACCGATCTTTTCCGCTACCTGCTCCTCCTGCTGCTTTTACTCTCCCCAAATTGGCTTCCAGCAGAGCAGCGTCCGGAAATCGTCGGTAATCCCCCGAAGCGGGAAAATTTTTCTGTTCCGGAATTGCGTTCGAAACGGGTCAACGAACTGGCACGGATCGAACGACGGGAAAAAGCTGACGCGATTGCGCTCGCTCGAAAGCTCGATCTGCCGATTCGCCTCGAATCTGCCACAGGCCGCGTTCAGGAACTGATGGCTTTCAAGAACGGGAAACCACTTTACGCGACCACCCTGAATCGCGAAGCGGCCATCACCACAGCCGCCACATCCACACGCGCACTTTTCGGAGTCGATGGCAACGGTTTTACAATCGGCATCTGGGATGCGGGTAGCGTCCGGGCGACTCATGAAGCTTTTGGAAATCGGGTCTTAGTCAAAGACGACGTTTCGCTGCACAACCACGCGACCCATGTCGCCGGAACGATCGGCGCGGGCGGAAACAATATCCGCGCCCACGGAATGAGTCCGGCCGTTCGCATCGATTCCTACGACTGGAACAACGATCGCTCCGAGCTCGCCGCGCGAGGCGCCTCCTATCCGGGAGAACCGGAAACAATTTACCTTTCCAACCATTCCTACGGTTACATTTCCGGCTGGGATCGCTCCAGCGCCAATTCCAACTGGATCTGGCATGGAGCCGGATCGACAGCGAGCGCAGTCGAAATCAATTTCGGCCGCTACAACAACTACGCCCACGAGATCGATGCGCTCCTTTTCGATATCCCATATCTTTTACCCTTTTGGGCTGCCGGAAATGACCGCGACCAAAATCCGGAACCGGCTTCATCCGTTCGGATCGACGGACAGATCTTTAGCTACAACAGCGCCCAACACCCGCCCGGAGACGGTGTCTACAAAAATGGTTACGACACGATCAGCTTCGAGGCTGTTGCTAAAAACGTCATGACCGTCGGCGCCGTTTCAGATGCCGTCACAGCCGGACACCGCGATCTCTCCAAAGCGACCTCTTCGACCTTTTCCGCCTGGGGACCGACCGATGATGGCCGCATCAAACCCGACATCGTCGCCAATGGCGTCGGTCTTTACTCAACCCAATCGCAAAGCGACACCTCCTACGGAAACAGCACCGGAACAAGCATGGCAACCGCCAATGCGACCGGATCGGCCCAGCTTCTGGTCAGTTATTTCGACGAGCTTTTCCCAGGTCATGCAATGCGCGCAAGCACTCTGAAAGCGTTGATCATCCACACGGCCGACGATCTCGGTCCTCCAGGTCCCGACTACACTTACGGTTGGGGACTCCTAAATACCGAAAAAGCGGTTCGCCAAATCGAAGCATATTCCGCCAATCCCGGCGGATACGGCATTGTCGAAGCGGAACTTTTCCAAACGCCGAACGAAAATGTCCATACCTACCCGTTTCTCTGGGATGGAATCTCGCCGATCCGCGCAACCCTCGCTTGGACCGATCCACCCGCAAACGCAACATCGACTCATGACAACCGTTCGAGCCGGCTCGTAAACGATCTCGATCTGCACATTGTCGGACCAAACGATCAGATCCACGAGCCTTACGTCATGCCGTACGTCGGCGATTGGTCGGAAAATTCGCTCTCCACTCCCGCAACGACCGGCGTAAATTCCACCGATAACGTCGAGCAAGTTTTTATCAGTTCCCCGACAACTCCCGGCACTTACATCGCGGTCGTTTCAACTTCAAAACCGCTCACGAATGGTTCGCAAATTTATAGCCTGATTCTCAGCGGCTCCGGCTCGATCAATGCGCCGCCTCCGAAAATCACCGCAATTTCCCCCGAAAGTGCTTCCGAAGATCGGACCATCTTCACTCTTTCGGGCAGCGATTTTCAAATCGGAGCCGAGGTTCGTTTCGAATTTCCCGACGAAATTCCTCGCCCTGCATTCGGTCACGAAATCACGACCAACCGGATCACCGCTCGTATCGAAACCGACGAAATGAAAAATGGTTTTTGGGATGTCGCCGTGAAAAATCCCGACGGACAGGAAACGCTTTTGCCTTCTGCCTTCGCCGTCGGAAATACGATCTGGCACGAAAATTTTGATGCTTTAACGGAGCCGTGGGAAATTGAAGCGACCACTGACACGAGCACCTGGACAATCGCCAGCGGCTCATCGGCTTCTCCACCCTTTTCTTATCACGGGACCGGCCTGCAATCGAAGGGCATCGACGATCTCTATTCGCCCGTGATCCCGATTCCCGAAACAGCCGACGATCTCGAACTCACCTTTCAACATCGATTCTCCTTTTCCTTTAATCAAGGCGGGATGGTCGAGTTTTCACTCAACGGCGGCCCCTGGTTCGATCTCGATTCCCCAAACTCCGGTGTCGAATTTCGTTCCGGCGATTACAACAATGCCTTTCCCGAAAACCTTCCGCCGCCGCTGAGAAATCCGCTCGCTCCCCGTCGTAACTGGTCGGGCGACGTTCCCGCTTTCTCCAACGTCCTGATCGCACTCGATCGGTCGATTTACGCCGGTCAGAACCTTCGGATCCGCTGGCGCCTGGCAACCGACGGTTTTCCAACCAGTGCCGGTTGGTGGATCGATAACGTTTCCCTCAAAGGATCAGCCGCAACGATTCTCCCAATTCCAAAAATCACATCTGCTCCCTCGGCCACGCCGACAATCGTTTCCGGCAAAACTGCACAACTTTCCGTTGTCGCCGAAAATCCCGATCACTCCCCTCTCCTTTACACTTGGCACGCAAACGATCGACTTCCCGCACTGGTTCAGTTCTCTCAAAACAACGACGAAAACGCGGCCACCACCGAAGTCACCTTTCCCGCCGCCGGCCCCTATCTTTTCGACGTTATCGTCCGTAA
>DATGSL010000285.1:0-3312 GCA_035302665.1 Opitutales bacterium
TGCACGCGGGCCGGTTTCCTTTTTTGCAAACGGCATCGACGGTTGAAGGTTTGGAGCAGCTCGCGCGATACGAATTGATGGATCGAAAAGAAGCTCGGTTTCTTAAGGAATCGTATTGGTTTTTGCGCTCGCTTGAGCACCGGATTCAGATTCGGGAAGAGCAGCAGACGCATACGCTCCCGACTGATCCGGTGCAACTGGCGCTTCTGGCTGAATCGTTTGGTTTCAGCGAACCTTCGGCCTTGCGGTCGCATCTCGATGAGATTCGGGAAGAGGTTCGGCTTCATTATGATGAGTTGCTCAAAGGATCGTCGGCCGATGAGGATTTTAACGACTGGTGGAAATTTTTTTCCGAAGGAGAGGCGACTCCTCGGATTGAAGCGGCTCTTGAGGGTTGGTTCGGAAAGTCGGATGAGACGCATCGCCTCGTCGGTGAGTTTGTGCAGGGGAGTCAGAAATCGATTCTGACGCGCGAGCAGATTTCGCAGTTCATCGGGGTGACGAAATGTTTTGATCGGTTGATGCCTCGTCTCGCGTTTCCGTTGCGGGCGTTGCGCAGAATCTCCCGTTTTGCCCAATTTTATGGAACGCGACATCAATTTCTGAGCACCTGTTCGCTCGATCCCGGGTTTTTTGAGGTGCTCGCGCTTTTGTTTGATCGGAGTTCTTTCATTTATGAATTGCTCTGCCTCCATCCGGAGATTTTGGAAGAAGTTCTTCGGCCGGAGATCGTTCGCCGACGAAAAACTGTTTCGGAAACGTTGGAAGAAATGATGGCCGGTGTGCCGGATACGGAAGGAGAAGGCTGGCTTTGGCTTTATGTAAAAGCGGAGCAGATCCGGATCGCGATCGGGGATTTGCTTGAGTATCTCGATTTGGAGGAGACCGAGCAGAGTTTGACGGTGCTTGCGGATGCTGTTCTGACTTTTTTGATGAAGCGTTTCGATGCGGATTCGAAATTGGCGGTCGTAGCGCTGGGAAAATATGGCGGAAGCGAAATGACCTTCGGGTCGGACCTCGATCTTTTGTTTCTTGCTGAACCGGGCGCTAGCGGCGAGGCGGAAAAGGCGATTCAACTACTTGTTCAGAGGCTTTCGCGGAATCGCGGTGCGGGTAAAATTTATGAACTCGATCTCCGTTTGCGACCGCATGGCAATGCTGGTCCGCTAGCTTCGACGTTGAGCGCTTTGGAGCGGTATTATCGAAATCAGGCTCAGCCGTGGGAAAAACAAATGCTCGCCCGGTCGCGGGTCGTGGTTGGAGTTAGAGAGCTTGCGCGCGGATTTGATGCGTTTCGCGAGGAATTGCTCTATTCGGATGCGGCCGATCCCGAGGAGCTGCGGGATCTTTGGCGGATGCGGTTGAGGATCGAGCGGGAAAGGGATCGAACGAATCCGCCTCAGCGGGCTTTTAAAACGGGTCCGGGAGGGATCGTCGATGTCGAGTTTTTTGGTCAGTTTCTCCAACTTCTTCACGGCCATCGTTATCGGGAACTCCGGCATCCGAACACCCGTCATCTGTTGCGCCTGGCGGGAGAGCTCGGTCTGATCGGCGAGGAGGAAGCTGGGCAGCTTTTGAGGAATTATGGATTTCTGAAGCGGGTGGAAGTTCTTCTTCGCCGCGACCGGAACGCTGCGGTTTCCGTGATTAAAGATTCGCCGGAGGAGCTTTTTTCGCTCGCGCGCTGGAGCGGTTACGAGACGGTTGAGGACTTTTGGAGCGAGCATTGTCGCGCGATGAATCGAAATCGGGAGATTATCGAAAATTATCTGCGGACGCGGTTTCAGATCGATTTGGAAACACTTTCGTAAAATGGCGGTCAAAGAGGATACATGCCATTCCGATCATGCGAAAATCGAACTGCCTTTTTAAAAAAGCTTTACACGGAGATTCTAAAACAAGTTGGCAAAAACCAAAAGCGTGCTTAGAATGAATCATTCAAACTAAGCCTCATTCCTGCTGTCGCGATAGGAACGACTAACCTTTCTTCCGATTTCGAGCGACGAACTATTTCCCACCTTTCCTTTTAATGATTCAACGACTTCTCACACCGGTTTTAGCTCTTTTCCTGATGGCTTCTTCCAGCCTTGGGCTGGCGGAAGTCAAGGTTTCGGAACTGAATCCGACGCCGATGATGTCGGCGGAAACGCGCTTGCTCGTCAGTCTTCTGGAGCAGGTTCACTTTGATGGAACCCCGATCAGCGATCTCGAACTCGACAAACTTTTGCCGAATTTTATGTCGGATCTCGATTACAACCGCCTCTTCTTTACGGAGCGCGATCATGACGAGATTGTCAAGGAATTCGGGGCGGGACTGGAGTTCAATCTGCGGAATGGAGATCTTCGCGCCGCCTTTCAGGTTTACAATCTTTTCAGGGAGCGCGCGCTCGATCGGATCGACTGGGTCATCGCCCGGCTCGATGGCGACTTTTCCTTTGATACCGATGCGGCTTACCAAACGAACCGACATGAGCAACCGTGGCCAGCCGATCAGGCCGAGGCGGATATTCTTTGGGAGAAACGTCTCGCTTACGAGTTGTTGGCCGATTTGCTGAACGATAAAGATCTCGAAGAGGCGAAAAGCAATGTCACCCGCCGCTACGAACGTCTGCGGCGAACGCTTCGCGATACGGAAGCACACGAGGTGCAGGAGGTTTTTCTTTCATCGTTCAGTAAACTTTACGATCCGCATTCGTCTTTTCTTTCGGCGAGCACGTTGGAAGATTTCAGCATTCAGATGCAGTTGTCGCTGGTCGGGATCGGAGCCCAGCTTCTGAGTGAGGATGGTTATTGCACGATCAAGGAACTGATACCGGGCGGGCCGGCTGCGCTTGATCAGCGGCTGAAGCCGAATGACCGGATCGTCGCTGTGGCGCAGGATGGAGAAGAGCCGGTCGATGTCATTGACATGAAGCTCCGTCACGTCGTCGAGATGATTCGGGGTGAGAAAGGCACGACTGTTCACTTGACGGTCATTCCGGCCGAAGCGACCGATTCGTCGGTGCGCCGGACGATTTCGCTTATTCGCGATGAGATTCGACTGACTGCGAGCCGGGCCCGTGCGACGGTTCACGAGGTTCCGGGAGAGGACGGTCAAATCGTGCCGATTGGCGTGATCGAAGTTCCTTCCTTTTATGGTTCGGTCGGCAGCGAACGGCCTGGCCACACGAAAACGAGTACAACGGACGATGTTCGGGAGCTGATCGGAGTTTTGAAAGAAGCGGGAATTGAAGCGCTGGTTCTCGATTTTCGGAGAAATGGAGGCGGGTTGTTGACGGAAGCGATTCGATTGACCGGATTGTTTATCGAAAG